>CAZLKP010000053.1:13092-16641 GCA_964560095.1 uncultured Bacteroidia bacterium | reverse complement strand
CCTGCCCTGGACACATCAGGTCCTCGGCCTTCGCCGGATGCGACGGCAACTTTGTCGATTTCATCGATGAAAATGATGCCATTGTTGGAGGCCCTGTCCAGGGCATCACGGGTAACGGCATCCATGTCGATGAGGCGGTCGGCCTCTTCTTCGGTAAGGTATTCGCGGGCCTGGGCGACGGTCATTTTTCGCTTCTTGCGCTTTTTGGGGATCATGCCACTGAGCATATCCTGCAACCCATCCATGCCCTCCAGCCCCGGAGGAGCCATGACCTGCACAGAGTGGGAAGGAACGGTCATTTCCACCTCCACTTTTCTTTCTTCCAGTTCTCCTTTTTTGAGCTTTTCCCGGAATTTTTCGCGTGTCCGTTCGTTCAGTTCTTCATCAGAAATTCCCGAGGTATCTCGGGGCGTCTGACTCGAAAAGGAAACAGCCCCTTGCCCGCCTTTTTGCACGACCGGTGGGATAAGAATATCCAGAATCTGCTCGTTGGCATTTTCTTCTGCGATTTTTCGCACCTTTTCTTTCTGCTCTTCACGGACCAGATTCACGGATTGCTCTACGAGATCCCGCACCATACTTTCGACATCCCGACCCACGTAGCCGACTTCCGTAAACTTGGATGCCTCGACCTTGACAAAGGGCGCCTGGGCCAACTGGGCGAGGCGCCGGGCAATCTCAGTCTTACCCACACCCGTGGGCCCGATCATGAGGATGTTGTTTGGGATGATTTCTTTCCGCAGTTCTTCGCCGGCATTGAGCCGTCGCCAGCGGTTTCTGAGGGCAATGGCTACAGACTTTTTGGCATCGGCCTGGCCGATGATGTATTTATCCAGTTCCTGTACAATCTTGGCTGGCGTGAGGTGAGCTTCCATGAAGGAGAATTCGGGTTCTGATGAAGGAGGTAACAAAAGTACGTAAAGAAAAACCGGAAATCGACCAATCACATTTTTCCCAGAATCTCTGCATATCGGTCAGAATCATTGATGATGTCCACAGATTCGCGAATGTCAGGATCGAAGGTAAAACCGGATTCCAGCAGTCCCTGTTTGAAAAAATACCGGGATACGATGGCTTTACGCAGAACTTCAGCAATCTGTTGCTGGTGTCGGTCCAGGTCTTTGACCTTTAGCAGAGCAATTTTTTCCCAAAGGGCATTCACTTCATCTGCCAGGGCATCATTCAGCCTTTCCTGTGCCAGGGAGGTTTCCAACTGGGTGAGTTCAGACTCTGAGGTTGTGGAAAACTCAAACCCACGGGTTCGGACAAAGTTGACAAAGTCCTGGTAGGTGTCATTGTCCACCTGAAAGACACGCGGCGGCGCAAGGGTGTCATGGTTGGCAGCAAACTGGGTGACAAAATCAAAGATATATCCCTGATCCCGAAGGGCCGAAATGACGGGCAGTTCGGGGTCCTGCTCCACCGTAATATCAGGCCGGATGCCGGCGCCGTCATAAACAATTCGACCATTGGTGGTTTCAAATGCCTGGATAGCAGTATCCGGAACTTCGGCCACCGAACCATCCGGGTTATTGTGGAAATAGTCAATTTTCTGAATACAACGCCCACTAGGGATGAAATAGCGGGCAATCGTGATTTTCATCTGGGTGTTATAAACCAGGGGTCTAACATTTTGGACAAGTCCTTTGCCAAAACTCCGCCTACCGACAATCACACCACGATCCAGATCCTGGATGCTCCCGGAGACAATCTCTGAGGCAGATGCGCTGTTGCCATCGACCAGAACAACGAGGGGAATATCCGTGTCCACCGGGTTCATTCTGGTAGAAAATCGCTGATTGGAGCCCGGACTTCGTCCTTTCATCTCAGTAATGAAGGTGCCCATTGGCAGAAAAATGTTGCACACATTCACGGCTTCATCCAGGCGACCACCGGGATTTCCTCTCAGATCCAGGATAACGCCCTTCATATCCGGATGGGCCTCCTGGAGATTTTTGAGGGCTGAGCCTACTTCATTACCAGCTCTTCCCATGAAGTTATTGAGCAGGATGTACCCAATCTCGTCATTGACCATTCCGGAAAATGGCACATTCTCCTGCTGGGCGGCATTTCCCCCACGGGCAATCGTCACCTCCTGCTCCTCTCCCTTACGCAGATACCGAATCCGGACCTGAGATCCTGATTCTCCCTGAATCAGATTTTTGGCTTCTTCAAGGTTGCGACCGTTGGGACCGATTCGCTCGTCATCTATTTGCACAATGTGATCGCCGACCCGCAAACCGGCCTGGTCCGCCGGACCATTTTGGAACAGTTCCTGGACGAGAATGGCATCCTTCCGCTTTCCCAACTCTGCCCCAATCCCACTGAGCTGCCCCGAGTTGAGCACCATGCTTTGCTCAATCATACTTTCGGGAAAAAAATTGGTGTAGGGATCCATGGTTTCCAGCATCGAATGGATACCGGTCTGCATCATGTCCGTGGGATTTGTTTCATCCACATAGACGGTATTCACCTCTGTGAATACCTTCCCGAAAATGTCCATGTTTTTGGATATCTCGAAGTATTTATCGGCAAAGCGAAACCCGGTGAGCAGGACGACCGTGCCCATGAGGATCATGAGCAGATTCCCGGGCTTCGCCAGTCGTTGTATTGCACGTTTCTTGTTTGGCATCCGCTGTTGTTTCATACTAATGATTCCATGCCATTGATGAGCGCTGCTGTCCGGGTCATGGCGTCAGGTGTAGCGATTCTCAACCCCTTTGTCAGCTTGTATGTTTTCGTATGGAGTCAGAAAGGGTTGTGATTTGGACTATTTCAAGTGGAAAAGATAGAGATTTTTTCCATGTTGATGTCCATTACGCCTTTCGGAAATCAAAACAAGGCCCCATGAAACAGCAAACTTCCGCGCCTGCCCTTGGAACATGGGCACTACTCTTCCTGACATACCTTCCTGCGAATGCATGGGCTCAGACCAGCCCTTTTTTTCCGGGACAGCGTCATCAGGAGGTCATGAACATCTTGGCAGATCCCCGCGAATCAGAGGGATTTCATCTTCTCGAAGAAAGTCCCGAGCAAATCATCAGTGTGCAAACCAGTGACGCCAGCTATGAAGCAAAGGTCGTCTGCCATTTTTCGGGCGATGTTTCCAACCGGGTATTGGTAGAATGGATTGGCAAGACAGTGGATTATCGGTACGTGCTCCGGCAGCTGTTTGATCAGCAAATCACAGCCATGAATGCCACTGGCAACTATGAGCGCGATACGACCATGGAAGCGACACTGATCAGGAGTTTTGCGGGAAAATTTGCGCTGGCCGCTGTATTTGTGACAGAAGATCAGTCCAGGAGACACATTTTCCTGTTTTATACCAAGCCTACCGGTGCTTTTTTCTCGCACATGGATCAGGTGTATGTTTTTGAGGATCCGCTCAGGGAGCCCATCGACTGATCTCCCAGGCTCCCCTTTTCTGCTCATACACGATCCTATCGTGGAGCCGGCTGACTCGTCCCTGCCAGAACTCCACAACATCGGGCTTTACGCGATATCCTCCCCAATGCTCCGGACGGGGAATGTCTTCCTGTCCTTCGA
>CAZLKP010000053.1:4982-13082 GCA_964560095.1 uncultured Bacteroidia bacterium | reverse complement strand
AAATGCCGCGCGAAGAGATGGTCGATGACTGTGGCGAGGCCCAGGCACCCAGCCTACTGCCCCGATCCCGACTGGCGAAATACGCATCTGATTCTTCGGCACTCACTTTTTCCACCGCCCCTTCTATCCGAACCTGACGCTGCAATTCCGGCCAGAAGAATGTGAGGGCAGCCATGGGCGTTGATGCCAGCTCGGCGCCTTTATGGCTGTTGTAGTTGGTATAAAACACAAACCCGTTTTCGTCGAAGCCCTTGAGCAACACAATCCGGACAGCCGGCCTGCCGCGATTGATTGTACCCAGGCTCATGGCATTGGGCTCCGCCACCTCGCTATTCACTGCCTGCTCAAACCATTGTTCAAATTGATCGATGGGATTGTTCAGGACTTCGTGTTCGTCCAGGGAACCTTTGGTATAATCGACCCGAAGGTCTGCTACGCTTTTTCTGATGGACATATGCTTGATCTTTTTGGTAAAATTACCCAGAATCCAGGTGCATAACAGATGATTGAGGGGATGGTTTTTTTTACACAAGAAGCAGAATCACTACGAAACGCTTATCTTTCATCAAGAACCAGAAACCAACCCCTATGCCGTCAGAACAATTCGTGTATGTGACCTGTGGCAGCAAAGCAGAAGCCAAAGAAATCGGCCAGGTCCTGGTGGGTAACCGTCTGGCAGCCTGTGCCAATATCCTCCCTGGTATGGAATCCATCTACTGGTGGGACGGGAAGCTCACCTCCGACAAAGAGGTTATTTTGATTGTCAAAACCACCGAGGCTGTTTTGAATAACCTAATCGCCGCCGTCAAAAAGATTCATAGCTACGATGTGCCCTGTGTGGTGGCCCTGCCAATCGAAGGTGGGAATCCCGACTTTCTCCAGTGGATTCACAGTGAAACCGCTCCAAATCCTTCTCAATGAATCAATTGCCCACCATTCGTCTTGCAACCAGTCGGGATATGGAGGCCGTTCACGCATTGGTGCGCGAACTGGCAGAATTTGAACAGGAACCTGACGCGGTTTCAACCAGCGCCGCCATCTTCCGCCGCGATGCCTTTGAGAGCGAGCGGGAATGGTTTTTTTGCTATGTGGCCGAATTGCCCGAAGAAGGAATCATTGGTATTGCCCTGTGCTATTATGCCTACTCTACGTGGAAAGGGAAAATGACCTACCTCGACGATCTGGTGGTCAAACAAGCCTTTCGCCGCCAGCGCATCGGTCTGCAACTCATCAGGGCCGTTGTCCGGCATGCCCGCGAAGCCGGCACCAACATGGTCAAGTGGCAAGTGCTCGACTGGAATGAGCCTGCCATCCAACTGTACAAAAAGATCGGGGCCACCTTCGACGGCGAATGGATCGACTGCAAGTTGTATTGTTAAGTGGTTCGGAAATCGGGCTTCTCCTTTTCCCCTCTCCCCTGTTCACTCTGCACACTGACCTCCCGAAGAATATCCTCCCCCCCGTTTAACCATCTTACCTTTCCCCATGCCACATCCCTACCTACTTGCAGAAACCAACTGGAAAGCTGTCAAAGATACCCTCTTTGATGTTGCCGTGCTCCCCTGGGGAGCCACAGAAGCGCACAACTATCACCTGCCCTACGCCACCGATAACATACAGAATGAAGCGCTGGCCAAAGAAGCCGCACGCATCGCCTGGGACAACGGCGCCAAAGTAATTGTGCTTCCCAATATTCCTTTCGGTATCAATACCGGCCAACTCGACATTCCCCTCTGCATCAACATGAACCCCGAAACCCAGATGCAGGTGCTACGCGACGTGGCCGATTCTGTGCTCCGGGCAGGCATTCGAAAACTGGTCATCATGAATGGCCATGGCGGCAACCATTTCAAGCTGATGATCCGGGATCTGTCTTTCCATTTCCCCGATTTATTTGCCTGTGCCATCAACTGGTTTGATGCCGGAAAAAACTGGGAAGAATATGTCGAAGACCCTGGCGACCATGCCGGAGAGCTCGAAACCAGCCTGATGCTGCACATCGCTTCCGAGCTGGTGATGCCCCTGGACAGCGCCGGTGACGGGGCTGTCAAACAGTGGAACATTCAGGCCATGAAAGATGGCTGGGTGACGTCCCAGCGCCAGTGGACCCGTGTAAGCAAAGACACTGGTGTGGGAAATCCCGCCAGATCCACAGCCGAAAAAGGCCGCCGTATTTTCGAAGACTGCGCCCACGGCATGGCAGATTTCTGGGTAGAATTGGCCGCTGCCGATGTGGACAATCTGTATGAATAACTCCCTTCCCCATGAAAAACCTGTTTGCTCTTCTCTCCGCTTTTCTTCTGATCCTCCACCACACCCAGACCCATCCCACGTGCCTATCGACGGCAGGCCAGGGAATTCAGATCGCCAATTGAGTATGGAATATCTGAGATGAAAAATTTCCAATCAGGTGTCCCCCGCGGCTGTTCCTGCTTCCTCCGGGCCTTTTGCCTCCTGACGTCGGCTGTTGGCCCTTCTGGAGCAGGAACAGCGCCATCCCCCCTTACTGGCCGGAGCTCACTGAACTGGGAGAGACAGGCGGAAACCCCGATGGTTGCCACGGTTCTCGGGATTCCTGTTGTTGCGGTACGAGACCCGGCAGAGCCTGGGATCGTCGTACCAGCTGCCGCCACGAATCACGCGGTAGTCGCCCTGATCCGGTCCTTCAGGGTTGCGGGTGTCGTGCTTTTGCTTCATTTCTTCGTAGTAATCCTGACACCATTCCCAGACATTCCCGCTCAGGTCGTGCAGGCCGAGTTCGTTGGGGGCCTTGAGACCGATGGGTTTGGTTTCTTTGTGGCTGTTTTGATCGTACCAGCCGACTTCGCTGAGCTTGTCGCTGCCGGCATATTCAAAACCCTGGCTTTGCGTACCTCCACGCGCGGCAAATTCCCACTGCGCGTCGGATGGGAGGCGATAGGCCTTGCCAGTGATGTCGTTGAGCTTCTGGATGAAAGTCTGGGTGTCATGCCAGGAGACCATCTCCACCGGTCGATCGTCACCCTGGAAGGAGGAAGGGTTGTTGTCGGCACCCATCACCGCTTTCCACAGTCCCTGGATGACGGGATATGGGGCGAGGTAAAAGCTGTCCAGGGTAACGCGCGCGAGGTCGCTGGTATCGGCTGGCTCCTGCTCGTGGGTACCCATCCAGAAGGTGTTGCCTTCGACATAGATCATATCGAAAGAGAAGCCGGAGGGGAGGGTTTCGGTGAAGGAGCGACTATGCATCTTCCAGCATTTCTTCAGCCAAACTCAAGATGGCATTCGAGATTTGATTTCTGGCAAGATTTTCGTCTTCGAACGAAAGTACGCCAGCTCCTTTTGACTTAGCCAGCGCTGCCAGTCTTTGGTGGAGTTGAGCGATTCGACTTTTGAATTCAGCATCGTCTGTCTGTTCCGACAAAAACGTTAACGCCGATTTCAGGTCGCTCTTCGAAATCAGGGCTCTCGCCTCATCCATTTTTGCATTCGATGAATGTGGGGTTCCTTCAAGGAGATGGCCGAATCTTGAGACAGGCACCCAAACTCCTGCAACCGTCTTAACTTTTTTGTTATCGGGGGGAAGTTCCAGTAGCTGCCTGGCGGAAACCCAGTCAATCCCATCTGTGGATACTTCCATCGCCGGGGATTTCCCGGATAACTCAAAGATGGTTTGAAACAATTCTGACGAGTCCTTTGAAAACAGGTCATTTGTATGAATCTGTAGCTGCAGATCTGAAGTGCGCTCAAGCAAAATCATGCTGCTACTTTGTGAAACAAACAAGATCCCGTGCTTCCAGAAATTATCCTCGGTCAGATTGCCATATTTGACAATGAGCCGGGTCATCAGGCTCCGGGGCATGAATGATGGAAAGCGAATCGAGCAGGCGTGGTAGGCGCAGAGTTTTTTGTCCCGTTTGAAGGATTTTGTCTCTGCTTCCGGATTTTCTTCCGGAAGATACTGGGGACACACGAACTCGTTTTTCGATGATTTCGGAGAAAAAATCAGTTCAAAATGCTGCATCAGGGCCAGCATTTCCCGTGGGTCGATGGGTTCTTGCTTCAAAACCCTTTCAACATGCGCCAGATCAAATCGCCCTTCCTTTTCCCTCACCTGGTAATCCAGGACCTTGTAAATGGTATCCACCAGCCAATTCGGGTCAATAAACACCTTGTTCTGGAGGGCCTCGATCTCCGGGTAATGCAAGACCGCACCAATATCATGCAGATAGGAGGTCATGGTTTTCAGTAAGGTGCCGCCACCCTCCAGGGGCTCGGCAATGTCTGGCCTGATCTTCTCACAGAAGGAGATATACTCCTCCCAGGACATCCATTTTTGATCTGATGCCCGTTTGCGAAGGGCTTGCTTGATCTCCAACCATTTGGCAGACACCGGATACCGACTTCGTGTTTCCGCCAGAAGCTCCTTGATTTGCTCTTCCAGCTCTTCAAAGCGATGGACAAACTTTTTCGGCCCCCCGGCGGCAGTGGCCTTGATTGAAATACGGTGTATCTGTTCCTCCCCAATAATGAATTCCCGGTGAATAGCATCGGGAATAAGCAGAGCGGTAGCCCCTTCTTTGTCCATCTTGTTCTGAACCAGGAGCGATTTGGGCGTGGTTCCGCAAAAGTGCCGAAGTCCATGCAGCCAGTATTCATAAGGAAAGTGTTCCAACTCTACTTCCCGCTCTGCGATTTCTCCATCATCGTAGATCTTTACCATCGTCCGAATTCGATCGGCCTTATTCGTCTTTGTTTCGAAGAGGACCAGCGTCACGGAATTCCGCGACAAAAACAGTCGGTGGGTCGCATGATAGTATTCCTGTCCCCCAAAATCCCAAATGTTGACCTTGAAGAGTAAGCCTTCCGGCTCCCAGATCTCATTCAAAATCCCGTGTGTAGAACTGAGGGACTCTTCATCATAAATTCGGTCTTTCAGATACCTCATCAGAGAGGATTTTCCAGCCGTACTATTGCCCAATAACACTAGCTTTACCTCGTCGTTGGGCACAGCCGGATCTTCCTGGAGGGAAATCAAGGTGTTCCGAACCTCTTGTAGCGAATTTCCACGTTCATCCTCATGAATAGCCTCCGGGGAAAACTGGTTAATCGGATTGTTGTGCAAGTACAGCACCTCGAGCCCGGTTAGCGCCAGAAAATTTTCCGGCAGCCCCTTCAGCTGATTATTTCGCAGATGAAGTGTATTCAGTTGTGGCAGGTCTGACCGAAATTCCAGCCTTTCCAACTGATTGTCCACCAGATACAAGTACTTCAGTCGGGCAAATCCCACAGGCAGGGTAAAAGCTGACAACTTGTTGGCACTGAGGTCCAGGTAGTCCAGCTTCGGACAATCACCCACAACACTCACCTCCTCCAGCTCCTGATTCCGAGCCACATCCAGCCATTGCAGGCGTTGCAGCCCTTCCGGGATCTCCAGCGACTTGATCCGGCAGTCGTGCAGGTGGAGCTTTTCCAGTTTGCTCAGCCTGATCTTGGGAAAATGAAAGGCCGTGAGGGGTTCCTGTTCGCTGAGGTTGAGCAGCACGAGCTCGCCCAGGCTCTCCGGCATGGTAAAGCTCTTCAGCTTGTTTTCACTCAGATTCAGGTAGCGCAGCTTGCGAAGTTGCCCCAACCAGCCGATCTGATCATCAGTCAGGTCATTGCCGAGCAGGTTGAGGCCGACGATGTCTTTCCCTTCCTGTAGGTAGCTGTTACGGTATTGGTGGCGGATGATGTCTTCTGCCCTTGTGCCATCATAAGCGGAGAGCTGAATTCCAAGGTATTCCTGAAGCTGCTGGGGAGTCATGCTGAATGGACGCTTGAGAATTTTGGCGAATCATACAATAATAGGGAATTTTCAGCGAAGGGGAAGAGCGCTCGGGGACCAGCGAGGCTGGAGCTTTCTAAAGCCCCTGTGCGGCTGCCTGTAGGGTTGGACAGGGGTTTGAGGTGAATGAGAGGGCGAGAGACTTATCATAAAGCCCCTGTGCGGCTGCCTGAGGCGCTGGAGAGGGGTTTGGGGTGAATCAAATGCTATTACCCCTGGAATTTTACCTTAAAGGCCTTCTTCAAAATCATGCCGCTTAACCCCTTGCTTTTTGTCCACGTTTCTGTTTCAAGTCCAGTTCGCGCTCTGTCACCCCCCAGCCTCCTCCTAAGGCGGACAGGCCCTTCTCTATCCCACAAGTCCGCCGCACAGGGGGGTATCAAAAGGTAGTATCTTCACATTGAGCGTACAGAAACCTTCGCCAATGGCTACCAGCATCTGCACGCTGCACGACCAGGTCGCATGTTTGTCCCATAAGGGAACGGGATGATCATCGGTTCAGTGGAAGCCATCCGGCCTTCCTGTGAGCTGGGAGAGACAGGCGGAAACCCTGATTGTTGTTACGGTTCTCGGGATTCCTGTTGTTGCGGTTCGAGACCCGGCAGTTCCTGGGATTGTTGTTCCAGCTGCCGCCACGAATCACGCGGTTGTCGCCCTGTGATGATCAGCCGCTGGCCGATAGCCTGAGTTGCTTTCGCAATCCTATACTATCGGCGTGTTCTACAAATGCCAGCAAAGGCAATGCCTTTCTCTGGATTTCTTCTTCAGGCATCGACCCAGAATGCCAGGCATTCTCCAAAACCTTGATTTTTCGGATGAATCGCTGCCTGCTCCTGTGGGTCAGGTGAATATGATATGGGAACACCCGATACCCCAAAAAACTGATGCCTTTGGCTATTCGGTTGAGCTGAATCGGCTTCAGCTCCAACTGGAGCATTTCCCTTGTAAAGACATCAATCTCTCTCAGCGCATCTTTCAGGGCACCTTTTTCCTGATGCCATAGCACAAAGTCATCCATGTAGCGTACATAGCCCTTGATCCTCAGGTTCTCCTTGATCATGTGATCCAAAGGAGCCAGATAATGATTGGCAAAGTATTGGCTGGTGAGATTCCCGATGGGCAATCCTTTTCCATCAGATGTCTTATAGCTATCAATGATCTGAGCCAGCATGGTGAGCACTGCATCGTCTTTGATGATCCTGCCGACCTGTCGGTTCAGGATTTCATGTGAAATGCTATCAAAGTATTTGCGGATGTCCAGTTTGAGAAACCAGGCATGGGAGCGCGAAACCTTCTGAGCCCGCTTCAGCGCGGCATATACGCCTTTGTCTCTTCGGCAGGCATAGCTATCATACACCTGAAATCGCTCAAAGATCGGATCGCACACATTCATGATGGCATGATGGATGACCTGCTCCTGAAATGCACTGGCAGTAATGATGCGCTCTTTGGGGTCAAAAATGGTGAAGGAGTGATAATGGCCCACCTGCAATGATTCATCCAGAATCTGTTGTCGAATGTTCTCGAGATTGTTCTCCAGATTTTCCCGAAACAACAGGACCTGGCGGGCAGCATTCCTGCCTTTCCGCGCTTTCCAGAAGGCTAGCCTCAGGTTATCCGGGTCAGCGATCGCCTGTTTCAGATTCCCGATTCTTTTCATTTGATTCTTCTGAAATGAAGTATTTGCCGTATGAAGCGATCTTCTTGTCCCCGATTCCCTTCACGGTTTTCATGCTTGCCTTGGTCAACTCCGGAAGCCTGGCCAGTTCTGCCAGCTCTGCATTGGTGAAAATCGCATAAGCCGGCTTGGCTTCTTCTTCCGCGATTTGCTTCCTGATGCCACGATAATGGAGATACCGAGCAAACGCCTCTTCGTCAAGCTCTTCTTTATAATCAATTCGATTCTGATTCCCCCCCGACTTTATCCGCGCAGAAGGCGAGCTCAGATACTTGATGCAAAAACACCAGATCGCCTGATCACCTTCCCCAGTAAGTGATTGTTCCACCTTCAGGATCTTCTGCGAGCGGAGGAAACGATTCATATCCTCCTCCAGGGCCTCCCCACCTAGCACAGGAATGGAAAATAATCGGACTTGCATTTATGCCTCTCTCCCAAAAATCCGTCCACAATCGTTGGGGCTGCGCCCCAAACCCCCTGGCTTCGCAATCGGTCATATCTTTTGCCTCCTTCGTCGGCTTTTGATATGACCGATCACTCAGCCTGACCAACCGGAGCTCACTGAACTGGGAGAGACAGGCGGAAACCCTGATAGTTGAGACGGTGCCCGGGAATC
>CAZLKP010000053.1:0-4972 GCA_964560095.1 uncultured Bacteroidia bacterium | reverse complement strand
CTGCTCCAGCTGCCGCCACGAAACACGCGGTAGTCGCCCTGATCCGGTCCTTCAGGATCTGTGTGTGGCCCCTTTTGCTTCGACTCTTCGTAGTATTTGTCTGAGAGCCAATCCTGGCACCATTCATACACATTCCCACTCAGGTCATAAAGGCCGAGCTCGTTGGGAGCCTTGAGCTTGACAGGCTTGGTTTCACGATGACTATTTTTGCTATACCAGCCGACTTCGTCCAGTTTGTTGCTGCCAGCGTAATTAAACGGGCTATTTCTGCCGCCTCTAGCAGCAAATTCCCATTGCGCTTCTGTGGGAAGTCGGAAGTTCTCGTTAGTCTGTTGGTTGAGTTTCTGGATAAATCCCTGGGCATCATCCCAGCTCACGCGCTCTACCGGCCGGTCCGCTCCCCGGAAGAAAGAAGGGTTGCTCCCCATGACTGCTTCCCACTGGGCTTGGGTGACGGGGGTTTCCCCGATCCAAAAAGGGGAAAGCTTTACTTCGTGAACGGGTTGTTCGTCGCTATAGGCCTCCTCATCCTCCGAGCCCATGAGGAATGTGCCGCCGGGCACGTAAATCATGGTGATGGCGAGGTGGTTTGTGAGGAGAATGTTGCGCTGTTCGATGCTATGGATCATGGTGGAAAGATATGGAAAAGAGTAAAGAAATCACCGCAGCTATGGCGGAACGGGTATCTCCCTTCAACTCCGGTCTCACTTCTCGCCTCTACAGGACAAAGCGATTCACCAGATGCTCATACCACTCCTGGCGGCCTGAGATCAGTTCTGGTTCTGGGGTGCTGAGAGCCAAATCCGCCAGATCTTCAAGAGACAGTTTGCCTGCCTCAAAGTCTGCGCCTTTACCCCTGTCGTAGCTGGCATAGCGAGCTTTTCGGGCCTGGCGGAATGTGCCGTCTTCCAGAATGGCATGCGCAATCAATAGTGCTTTGGCGAATGCGTCCATCCCGCCAATATGAGCATACAATAGATCTTCCAGATCGGTGCTATTGCGACGGAGTTTAGCGTCGAAATTCACCCCTCCATGCGTAAATCCACCGGCCTGCAGGATCACCAGCATGGCCTCGGTGAGCTCGTTGATATTGTTGGGAAACTGGTCGGTATCCCAGCCATTTTGGTAGTCGCCACGATTGGCATCAATGGAGCCGAGTTTGCCAGCAGCGGCGGCTACTGCAAGTTCGTGCTCAAAAGTATGACCAGCCAGCGTGGCGTGATTCACCTCCACATTGATGGCAAAATCATCCAGCAGATCGTGCTCGCGAAGGAATCCGAGTACCGTCGCGGTGTCGAAATCATACTGATGCTTGGAAGGCTCTGCCGGCTTGGGTTCAATGAAAAAGGTGCCGGTAAATCCATTCGCCCGACCATAGTCGCGAGCTGCTGTCAGAAAGGCTGCCAGATGCTCTTGTTCGCGCTTCATATCTGTATTCAGCAGACTCATGTAGCCTTCACGCCCCCCCCAGAATACATATCCGTCACCACCGAGCTTGATGGTGGCATCTATGGCATTTTTCACCTGAAAGGCGCCATAAGTCAGCACCCGGAAGTCCGGATTGGTGGAGGCGCCGTTCATGTAACGGGGATGGGAGAACAGGTTCGCAGTACCCCACAGCAACCTCACGCCTGAGTCTTTCTGTTTCTCGGCAGCGTAATCCGTGATCACTTCCAGTCGTTTGCCAAATTCTGCCAGAGAATCAGGTTCATCTACCAGATCCACATCATGAAAGCAGTAGAATTCTAGGCCCAATTTGGTCATGAATTCAAAAGCAGCGTCCATTTTGTCTTTGGCCCGTTGCATGGGGTCGGAGTGGGCATTCCAGGGGAGTGGACGCGGGCCGGGACCAAAGGGATCCCCACCGACATTGGTCATCGCATGCCAGTAGGCACAGGCAAAGCGGAAGTGCTCGGCCATGGTTTTTCCTTCAACCACCTGGGAGGGATTGTACCAGCGGAAAGCAAAGGGGGTATCAGATTCCGGGCCTTCATAGGTGATTGGTCCAATATTGGGGAACCATTCTCGGGAACCTATGGTAAGTGTGGGCATAATGAGTGGATCCGTTGGTGAAAGGTAAATGGTTGGCCAGTAAAATCGTTCAGGTTTGCTTGCGCTGACAACTCAGGCTGATACAGATGCTGCAATACAGGAGGATTGAAGCAGGAATAGGTACAAAACAGCCAGGATTTCCTTACTGGCAATCGCCTTTGTACAGCACCAAATAATCGTGAACAATGACAGCTGCCTCCTCCCGAAAATCCTGATCCAGCTCTGCATTCAGCTCCACCCGCTCATAGTGCCGCCAAACATCACACCAGTTGGTATCAAAAGAAATCTGTCCCAGACAAATGGCCAGAATCGTCTGGGCTGCACGGCTCGAAGGCATCCTCTCTGCCGCATTCTCAATGTAGGGGGAGGCATTCCGCGGATGAAAATAATCTTCCAGGAGCAGCATATAACCCAGAAGCATCTGGTCATGGGCTCGCATCCGGGAATCTGATGTGAGGGTGTGAATCTTTCTTTTCTTTTGAATCGCTGCGGCCAATTGATCAAAGAAGGGCGTACCGTCATGGTCCCAACTCAAGGCATTGAGGATGGCGAGCTTCTGGTCCAGTGGTTTTCTGCGCTTCAACAGAAAACGGACCATCTTGTCGGTCAGCTGCTTGGTTTCTGCCGCCTCCTGAACGAGACCGACATCCATGTAGGCTTTGTGGAAAGGTGTGGAGGTAACTGGCGAGTCCATGGGCCGATCGGCTGGAAACAGCCCGGCCAAGGGCAGGAACAAAAGGAGTAGGATAGATTTCATGCTAGGAGATGATTGATGGACTGAATGTCGGTACCCGACCATTCCTGTCCAAATTTCTTCTTATCCCATCCTTGTCAACATCCCATCCAAGTTTTCGGGCAACTATATCCCCCTTGCTCTCAGGTCATAGCAGATGATTTCGCACTCGTTCCGGATTACGACTTCGAGTTCAACCAGGGCTGAGAGGGCGAGCTGGGAATAATTCTGAGAGGCATTGCCAAATCCAGCAGCGCGCGTTTGCCAGAGATCACGAATGAGGCGCATCCCTCCTTCTTCGGGCCTAATTTTTCGGAATGCGGCTCTCACATTTCCACCACCGGCGTGGTAGTTATGCAGGACCAGGAGGCGAAACCAGATATCGGTCTCGTTGTAATCGATGTTGTAATCATCCAACAGCTGGCGGGTTTGGGGCAAACTGATCCGACGAATGTGGCGTGCGGCTGCTTTGGCGGCGAGATCAAAGTTGAGCCGATCATCCCGGCCGCTGGTAACGGTGAGCCCCTGAGCAATGGCCACATCTTTCATGAGTTGAAATTGGCCGGCTGCGCCCACATAAGAATGCCGATTGGCTCCCGGACTTTCAATGAGGAGAATGCTTTGCGCATACCAGGGATCTACATGCTCCCGGAGAAAAACCCCAATGCCGCGGTGGATGTAAGGCATGGCCCGGTGAACGCGATAAAAATCCACCTTTCCGGTTGTGACGTAAAGGCGGGTATCAAGGGGCAGGCCGCGCACCTGAAGGATGCTGTCTTTGAAGGCCTTCTTGCGGGAAGGCCCCATCCGATTATAGTAATCAGCGGGAACCTGCATCAGGATTTGCCGGGTATCGGCCACATTGAGATAGGCGTATTCGGGATTCAGACGCATGATTCTGCGCCAGAACCGAACCTGCGGCAAATTTTGCCAGCCTTCCCGGATGATATCCTGCGACTGGATCACCTGCTGGGTGACCGTATCCTTGATGAGAACAATTTCGACCAGCTCGCCACTGATCACCATTTCTGACTGGGCGCGAGCAGCCGGAGAAGCTGCCAGGAAAAGGAGCACCACCAGTCCAAAAAAAGATCGCTGCATTCGTTTTTTTATCTGAGGGAATCAGAAAATCTGAGAACAGGTTTTTTAATCTACAATTGGAAACTATCGAAAACCCAACGGTGTTTAAACTAAAACGGCTTGTTTTTGATAGAATTATGTTTGAACCCGTCATTTTCCCTACTCAAACAGGTGATTGTTCTCAAAGAATCAGATGGTCTGGTGACTTCGACGGGTGAAACCTTCCAATCCTAGCCTTCTAGACATGCCGGACTGTTGTTCCTGCTTTGGCTCCTTATCTCATTTTACTCTTTGCCTTCACCAACTGATTGCCTTTTTCAGGCGCATACACGGCATAGTCGAATCCACGCTGAATGCAATAGCTACCGACCTGGCCCCGTTTGTCGAGGGCGATGAATCCTACCTGGATCTCTTTCCAGTCGGGATTTTTGCTGATGACCCGTTCCACTGCGAGTCGGCAGGCGGTTTCGGGATCATTCCCCTGGCGCATGAACTCAACAACCAGAAAACAACCAACCGCCCGAATCACGGCCTCTCCCCAGCCAGTGGCGGCAGCGCCGCCGACTTCGTTATCCACATACAATCCGGCACCAATAATAGGAGAATCTCCTACTCTTCCGGGGAGCTTCCAAGCAGCCCCGCTGGTGGTGCAGGCTCCCGACAGGTTGCCTTGCTGGTCCAGGGCCACCATGCCGATGGTGTCGTGATTTTCGACATTAATTTCCGCTTTGGGCATGTCCTCTCCGTGTTCTTCCAGCCATTCCTTCCATTTGGCTTCCGACTGCGGGGTTAACAGATTCTCTTCCGGAAACCCTTTTTCCCGGGCAAATCGCCTGGCCCCATCGCCCACCAGCATGACGTGAGGCGTCTCTTCCATCACTTTACGGGCCACCGAAATCGGATGCAGGGTATCCTGCAGATAGGCCACAGAACCACAATCGCCGTTTTCATCCATGATACAGGCATCCAAGGTAACTTTGCCCGTACGATCGGGCCAGCCGCCTTTTCCAACGGAGGTCACCTCCGGGTCAGCCTCCGTGATGCGCACACCTGACTCGACAGCATCCAGAGCCCGCCCGCCTTCGGAGAGAACCTTCCAGGCGGTTT
>CAZLKP010000052.1:0-16820 GCA_964560095.1 uncultured Bacteroidia bacterium | reverse complement strand
AACGGATATTCCCAACCTGTCACTGATTCCTTCTCACGAAAATCTCGCCGGGGCAGAAGTGGAACTCGTTGAAGTAAGAGGCCGCGAGTATCTCATGAAGCAGGTGCTTCAGGATATCAAAGACGATTATGACTTCATCATCCTGGATTGCTCTCCCTCTCTTGGGCTGATTACCATCAATGCTCTCACCACCGCAGATTCCGTGGTGATTCCCGTGCAGTGTGAATATTTCGCACTTGAAGGTTTGGCCAAGCTTCTCAATACCATCCGTATCGTTCAGCAGGGCCTCAATCCCGATATGGAGATTGAAGGCATCCTCCTCACCATGTTTGATCGTCGGCTCAATCTCGCCAATCAGGTCATTGAGAATGTGAGAAAGCACTTTCAACATCTCGTTTTCGACACGATCATACACCGAAACACCCGGATTAGTGAAGCGCCTTCTTATGGCCAACCGGTACTGGCTTTTGATGCCCGCTCGGTAGGAGCCATCAATTACATGAATCTAGCCAAAGAGATTCTCCAGCGCAACCAGATGCCACTCACAAAAGAAGGAGCATTTGCCTGACGAACAACGCATTCATTTGTTGATAGATGTCGTTCCTGCCTGGGGAGCGACATTTTTTTTAACCGATCACAAAGTCGGCAAAGTACATGTTGATCTCTCCGATATTTTTAGCGCTGATTCTGCCTCTGGGGCGACAAATTACATCCTCCCGCACCAGATCATAGGTTGTCTGGGAAATATTCACCCGCCCCGGTTCCCCATTGCTTTCCATTCTCGAGGCAATGTTGACAGTGTTTCCCCAGATATCGTAGGTAAACTTGTGTAACCCCACTACCCCGGCAACCACGGGCCCTGAATGGATCCCCACCCGGGCCTGAAAATGGGGCTCTCCATGCGCCTTTTGGCTCTCAATCCAGCCTTTCATAAACTCCTGGATGCGATGCGCCGCCCGGATCATATCAAGCTCGTGACCATCGCGGGGCTCGGGCACACCGCCGGCACACATGTAGGCATCTCCGATGGTCTTGATTTTCTCAAGATTAAATTCCTTCATGATCCGGTCAAAGGCCTCAAAACAGACCTGCAGATCGCTCACGATCTCCCTGGGCTGCCTGCCGGATGCGTACCTCGAAAACCCGACAAAATCAATGAACATCACCGTCACATGCGCCAGCTCACGAGGAGTGGCTTTCCCCTTTGCCATCATTTCCTCTGCAATAGAAGCCGGAAGGATATTGAGAAGCAATTCCTCCGAGCGCTGCTTTTCGCGTTCTATCTGCCTGTTTTTATTTCCCAGCTCCAGCGCCTGACGCCGACGGATCCGCGTGCGCCAGAACAAAAACCCGACGACCAAAAGCATCATCAGCACAATTCCTCCCGCCACCTGAATGATGAGCCTGGTCCGGACTTCCCGTTGCTTTTCTGCCAATTGAAGGGCCAGGATCTCTGCCTCATGACGCTTATTCTCCGCTACCGTAGTCAGCAAATCGGTCCTTCGCTCAATTTCCTCCTGTAGGAGCGAATCTGCCAATCGGGATTCCAGGCGATAATAATTGAGAGCATTCCGGTAATCTCTCAACGAATCATAGGTAGCAGCCAGGCTGGCATATGCATAGCGCACATCATCCCGAAGCCCCGTGGCGCGGGCCACAGCCAGTCCTTCCCTCAGATATGCAAATGCCAGCTCAGGACGCCCCATTTGTGAATAGGTGGTCCCCAAATCATTGTATCCATCCGCCATTCCCTCCAGATCTTCCAGAGCAACCTGAATCACCAGCGCCCGTTCGAAATAGGCCACAGCCGAATCATACTGGCCTTCGCGGCGAAAAATGCTTCCAACGTTGTTGTAATAATCGCTCACCCCCAGAAAATCTCCGATGGTCTGGAAATACTGGATTGAACGCTCGTGTGCCATTCTGGCGGAGTCATACAGCTCCTGTTTTCGATAAGCGCGGCCGATCATATTCCAAAACTGCCCCAAAAACAAGGAGTCCTCATAAGCTTCCGCAATGGCCGTGCCCTGCCGGTAGTACCTGAGAGCATCGTCATACAATCTGAGATCTGCGTGAATGATACCCAGCCACAGATATGCATCTGTTTTGGCCAGCGGAGCCTGGAGGCGATCTACAATCCCGTAATTATTGAGTTGGTAATCCAGTGCCTGATCATAGTTGCCCATCCGCCACGACACCGAAGCCAGGCCCTGCCAGCTCAATGCCTCCAATAATGAATCAGAGGTTTCCTGTGCCAGATTCAGCGAAAACAGAAAAGCCTGATAGGCTGAATCGTACTGCCCCAATTGCCACAGGCAGCGACCTTCCAGCATCCGGATCATGGCTTTTTCCCGTCTGTCATCCGCCTGCCGCTCTTCAATGGCCAGTCTTGCCAACATAGAATCAGGCTGGTTACGAATAGCAAATCTCATAGAATATGTCTCTGCCGGATGCTGGGCAAACAGCAAATGGCAGGAATAACAGGTCAGGATGAAAAGCAAGAATGCAGACTGGAAGAATGGCCCGAATACGCGACGGGCCTGATCGGGCCGGTCATACCGGTAAGCAATCACCTGAACATCGATTTGATGCTTCCCCAGGTACGCTGCACCGAGGTCGGATTGTGAGAGAGAGTTGCCTGAAATTGGTGGACCTGATTGTTGGTCATCAGCACCTGAAGCTCATACGTAATGACTTCAGATTCTGTCTTGAATATATCATCGTCCAGATATTGATACGCGCCTGTGCCATTCGGAGAAATCGTGGCAATGTGAGCCTGAAGAGGCTCATTATTGAATTTCCGGAACACCTGGTACTCAACGACCTGATCCTCCGTTTTCATTTGCCATTCCAGAATCACATCAGACCCGTCGGGCGACAAATTGAAATAATCCAGCAGGACGGATTGCCCAAATACATCTCCTCCACCCGACAAAAATACAGTCAGCAGGATGGCAGGGAGAAACATGGACAACTTCATATTAGGATATCTGCTTACGAATCTAATGAAAAAAGGAGCGATGCTACAATGCAGGAATCAATTTATCTTTCGCATTTTCAATTAGCTGTATTCCAAGTTTCTGTTGACTAACGCAGAACATCAGGGAAAAGCTGCTCCGCCTGAAAAGATCAGTGTCATTTCACGGTTTTGTTTGGGAATTCAGTCAGGTGCCAGTATATTTGCAATCCAAAGTGAATAAAGGTCATGAAAAAAGATATTCATCCGGACTACAGACAGGTTGTTTTCAAGGACATTTCAACTGATTACAGCTTCTTAACACGCTCCACAGTGAAGACCAAAGACACCGTCACCTGGGAAGATGGCAACGAGTATCCACTTGTGAAGGTGGAGATTTCTAGTGATTCTCATCCGTTTTTTACCGGAAAGCAAAAACTCGTGGATACTGCTGGTCGTGTGGACAAGTTTTACAGCCGTTACGGAAAGAAAAAGAACAAGAAATAGGGTTTTTACCCACTTTATAGCACAAAGCAGCTTGATTAATCAGGCTGCTTTTTTTCTTTGCAGCTGTTTGATCAAGTTCATGATATGAAGCGCCCAATCATTCTTTGCGACGATCACAGAATGGAGGACCTACTCCCATTTACTTTTGCACGACCAGTATGGGACCTGCGGTTTGGAATCTTCACGCAGCGGGAAAGGTGGTCCCGTTTGTTTCCAGATCAAAGGATTTACTGCCAAGCCTCCGGTCGGCTGCAGGCAGTTTTCAGTGATCTTCCTGCTCAAGACCAGGAAGTTTTCATCGTTAACTCTGGCATTATTCCCGACACGCACTTCTTGACACTGCTCAAGGAAATGGGGCCGAATGAATATGCCCTGAGTGATCAGGGAGATTGGCTGGCTGCCGTGATCCATTCTTCCGGGCTTCATCAGCAAACTGAGCCCATCGCTCCCAGCACTTTGAACAACCTGGGACTGGCTCCCGTAAAGAGCGGCCTTTCTCCTATGACGATCCGGTATCCCGAAGATCTCTTTCGTCAAAACGGCAACATGATCATCCGGGATTTTCCACTCGCAACAGCCGGTCAGCTTTCAAAACCGTTACGAGACCCCCATACCAAAGTGTATGGCAAAGACAACCTGTATATTTCCCCCGGTGTATCGATCAGAGCAGCCATCATCAACGCTGAGGATGGCCCTGTGTATCTGGGACCGCATTCCACCATATCGGAGGGAGCCATCATTGCCCGTCCTCACGCCCTTGGCTCAAACGCCACAGTTTCCATGGGGGCCAAATTACGGGGTGACACCACTGTGGGTCCCTGGAGCAAAGTGGGTGGAGAGGTGAGCAATTCTATCATCATGGGATACTCCAGCAAGGGCCACGAAGGGTATCTGGGCAACTCCGTGATCGGTTACTGGTGCAACCTTGGGGCTGACAGCAACAATTCCAACCTGAAAAACAACTATGCCAACGTCAAGCTCTGGCATTACCCAAGCGGTCGATTTCGTAACACTGGCCTTCAATTTTGCGGGTTGATGATGGCTGATCACAGCAAATGCGGCATCAACACGATGTTCAACACCGGCACAGTCGTCGGGGTTTCTGCCAACATCTTCGGGAGCGGATTTCCCAGAAATTTCATCCCGTCGTTCAGTTGGGGAGGGGCATCAGGATTTCAGACCTATCAGCTTCGGAAAGCGATGGAGGTAGCCAACATGGTGATGCAGCGTCGCGGGATCACCCTGTCGGATGAAGAGAAAGCACTGATGAGCAGCATTTTTGAAGAGACAGCTGCGTTCCGGAGATTTTAGCATACACCTTGCCCCATTTATCCATGGGCATTCGACGAGGTCTTCAGAATCTTTGAAAGTTTCAGAAAGCTGGACAATTTACGTCCGATTGCACATACAATAACATCCCCAACAATGAGAAAGAACATCGCAGCAGGCAACTGGAAAATGAACCTAACCCTCCAGGAGGCCCAATCTCTTACCAGTGAAGTTATGACCATGACCGGAGCGGAGTATTCTGGGCAGGCCGAGGTGATTCTTGGAACCCCCTCCCCTTTTCTGGCTCAGATTCAGCATCTTGTCAAGGATGATCCACGGTTTTCCGTTGCTGCTCAGAATATTCACCAAGAGGAAAGCGGCGCCTTTACCGGAGAGGTTTCCGGGAGCATGCTTGCGTCTATCGGTGTTACACACGTCATCATTGGTCATTCCGAGCGGCGGCAGTATTTTGGAGAGACCAATGCATTACTTGCCAAAAAGGTTGATCTGTCCCTCAGGCATGGGGTTATTCCCATCTACTGTCTAGGCGAAACCCTGGATCAGCGGGAGGCAGGACAAACACTTTCCACCAACCGGGACCAGCTTCAGGATGGCTTGTTTCATCTGAGCGCCGAAGACTTCGGCCAGGTGATCCTGGCCTATGAACCGGTGTGGGCCATCGGAACCGGAAAAACCGCTTCTCCGGAACAGGCAGAGGAAGTCCATGCATTTTTGCGGGGAGAAATACGGGAAAAATATGGCGAGACGGTCGCCGATGATTGTACGATTCTGTATGGAGGAAGTGTGAAGCCCGGGAATGCAGAGGAGCTGTTTTCCCAGCCCGACATTGACGGTGGCCTGGTAGGCGGAGCCAGCCTCAAATCCAGAGATTTCACAGACATCCTGAAGGCTTTGCCTTAGTCTATTAAGCACTGTTTAGCCCCCCTTCACCCGGGAGCGTTGGCTTTTGAGTCAGCCAAGCGATTGAGAGTTATATTGGTGGCTGATGCGCCTTGGAAGCAAACCTGAGGGCGTCGGGTTGAGTCAACATAGTTCGCTATTTCTCGGAAAACTTCCTTGCCAGACGGAAGTCCCGATTTATCGGGAACCCTTACCCTCCTGCTGCTGACGGGCAAATACCGTTTTTCAAACAATGCCTGGTGCTGATTTTCCGGCAACCTTCTCAAGGTGATAGGCGTCCGACACGGGCTGGCTGTGAAGGATCTGTGAGAGAATCAGCACAATATCATCTTTCTGAAGCACCTGATGGTGCCAATGAATTTCAGACCTTCCGCAAGCCAGGAGCATGTGGGAGGTCTGTTTGCGTTTGGAGAGGGAGTAAATAGCTATCCTCCCATTCTCGGTCCGTGTCAGGACACAGGCTTTCGGCGTCCCGAATGCCTGCATCGTGAGGCCGGAGTCAAAGGCTAGCTTCAAGTCAAACTCGTGTCGGTGCAGGATCAAATGAAGCTGCTGGCTAGCAGCTTCGGGAGATTTTATGAGCAAATCTCCTTCTTTTCTGGAAATGCGAACCGGGAAAAGGGAATTCATGGAAAGGGGATTGAGCAAATGAGATTTTTTGTGTTTGAGTTGAGGGCGGATACAAACTACCTTAAAAAGACTTCCTAAAACTTGAGTTTTAGGAAAACTACCAATCCTCAAATCATGAAAAAAAACTACCACGCACCCTTCCAAGAAGCCCACCTCTATCACGTGTACAATAGATCTAACAACCGTGAAGTCATTTTTCCGGGCAACCGTAACATCCTGTTTTTCATGCAACGATTCTACCGATATATCCATCCTTACATGACCCTCCACGCCTTTGTGATTATGAAAAATCATTTTCACTTTCTTCTACGTGTGAGAGAGATCAGTTCTGAAATAACAACTACTATTAGTCAAGAAAATACGGCTGCAGCTGTCCGATTTGCTGCTGAAAAGGACCTCAACCAGTTCCTTGAGGATCAGTTTAAACGATTATTCTCCAGCTATGCGAAAGCGTTCAACAGGGAGCACAATAGAAACGGCTCTTTGTTTCAAAAGCGATTCAAGAGAATTGAAGTAACGGAGATGGATTATGTTTCAGAATTGATTTACTACATCCATCAGAATCCCGTCAGAGACGGATATACACGGTTTTCTTATCAATGGCCGTGGTCTTCGGGGCGGGTATTATTCCGAAGAGGGTTCGACCTATCCGAATACCCAGTCCTCATGGATGAGATCCCTCATTCCATCGGTTTGTGCGAAGCAACCTCTGATTTTTCTCGTGTGGCTGCTTGGCTCGAACCAGCCTAGACCGGCGGATCGTCAAGATCCTGGATAATAAAAAAGCCATCGTTTCCTTGTGGCTGATACAGCGGCATCAGCAAGCGGCCATCGGAGGAAGCAAAAATTTCGCCAATAGAATCATAAGCCAGTGCCTGCCCTTCCGAGACTTCCTGAAAGTTATCGAAACCCGGCATCATCCTGAAAACTTCTCCTTCCGGAATGCTGTGTCGGTACACCACCTCTTGGTAATGAGAGAGACCACCCGCTGCCTCCTCTAGAAGCTGTTCATGAAGTTCCCATTCCGGGATATCTTCCTTGTTCATGCATCCCATGGCAGCCAGCAACATCCAAACAGCCGCCTCGTGTCTGTCGATAGAAATCGGATCATCGTGTTGCCCGGCTTCAAATGCAATCCCGATCATGCCGTGCTCCTCAAAAAACTTGTTGGTGGTGTGGGCCAGCGCCGGAGCGAGACCAAAAATCATTGGAACAGGCAGGCACTCAGCCAATGCTCGGTGGGAAGCATAACTCGAAACAACAGAAAAGGCGCCTCCCTTTGCGGAAGTGGTATGAAGATCTACAAACAGCTGAGGAGAATATTCCGATTCACGGATTGCCTCCACCAGGGAAAGCAGCTCCAGCAACTCCCGCTCCTCAACCCGAAGCCTGGGTACGGGCGTGCGCCGCACCCGATCAATCTCGACCCGGGACCAGAGGCGATTCAAATCCACATCTACATATCGCTGTTGCTGCCGAAGTGCCGACAAATTACCACGGAGGCCGATTAACCTGCCCCGAAAAGGTAAATCAAGTTCCTGCAATTTGATGAACACACGCTCCAGAGCCAGGACACCGGCAGGCTCGTTTCCATGAATGCCGGCAAAAAAGCATAAAAGAGGCCCTTCAAAATCGGTTCCCCACGAGACAATGATTCGTTCTGTTTGTTCTGACATAGCGCCGTGTTCCAACGGGCAAATATACCAATCCTCTTTGGAAGATGTGAATGAGTTGCAGCATCCGCACCGATGACCCCTACGCAAAAAGAGACTGCCCTATTGAGACAGCCTCTTCATCATTATATCCTATTTCTCCCGAAATCAGGCTACATCTGTTTCAGACAGAACCTTGGAACGGAAAAAGTCTGCATTCATTTTGGCAATATTGGTGATGGAAATGCCCTTTGGACACTGGGCTTCGCAGGCACCTGTGTTGGTACAACTTCCAAATCCGGCATCATCCATAGCCTTTACCATCATCTGCACACGACGCATCTGCTCGGGCTTGCCCTGGGGCAGGGTTCCGAGGTGGGTGGCTTTTGCTGAAACGAAGAGCATAGCAGAAGCATTTTTGCAGGAAGCCACGCAGGCTCCGCAGCCGATACACTCCGCTGCATTCATGGCCTGATCCGCAACGGCAGTACTCACCGGAATCTCATTGGCATCAGGGGCAGAGCCTGTATTCACAGAAATAAACCCACCAGCCTGCATGATATCGTCAAACGGGGAGCGATCCACCATCAGGTCTTTGATGACTGGAAAAGCCCTGGCTCTCCATGGTTCGATATAGATGGTATCTCCGTCTTGAAAGCTCCTCATGTGGAGCTGGCAGGTGGTGGTGCGGCGGTTGGGCCCATGGGCCATGCCATTGATGACGAGACCACAAGAACCACAAATACCTTCACGACAATCGTGGTCAAATGCCACTGGCTCTTCGCCTTCGACAATCAGTCGCTCATTGAGAACGTCCAGCATTTCCAGGAAAGACATCTCAGGAAACACCTCATTAAGACTGTAGTCCACCATCTTCCCTTGATCTTGGGGACCCTGCTGACGCCAGATTTTCAGATTTATCTTCATGATTTTTTAACCTTTTGAAGCCAGTTATTAGCCTAGAACAGATGATTACTTGTAGGATCTGGTTTTCAATTCTACATACTCGAATTGCAGATCCTCTTTGTGCATAATCGACTGCTGATCTTTGCCCTGGTATTCCCAAGCAGCGACGAAGGCAAACTCATCGTCGCGACGAACGGCTTCCCCTTCCTCAGACTGGTACTCCTCTCTAAAATGACCACCGCAGGATTCTTCCCGCTGCAAGGCATCATCGATCATCAATTCTCCCAGCTCCATAAAATCTCCCAATCGGTAGGCCTTCTGCAACTCCGGATTATACTCATTGTCCGTACCTGGCACCATGACATCTTTCCAAAACTCTGCCCTCAGGTCCTGCACCAGCTTTTTGGCTTTCTGCAATCCGTCTTGATTCCGGGCCATGCCACAATAATCCCACATGATTTTGCCCAACTCCTTGTGGAAACTGTCCACAGAGCGACTTCCTTTGTTGTTAATGAAAAAGGACATTTCATCTTCAATGGCCTGCTCGGACTCTTTGAATGCGGGATGCTCCGTGGTCGGATGATCGCTCAGAGACTGTGAAGCGAGATAATCACCGATGGTAAATGGCAGAACGAAATATCCATCGGCCAATCCCTGCATCAGCGCCGAAGCTCCCAGGCGATTGGCACCGTGATCGGAGAAATTGGCCTCCCCGAGGCAATACAGACCCGGGATATTGGTCATCAGGTTGTAATCGACCCAAAGACCTCCCATCGTGTAGTGGACAGCCGGGAAAATCTTCATCGGCGTGGAATAAGGATCTTCATCTGTGATCCTTTCGTACATCTCGAAGAGGTTTCCATAGCGAGACTCCACAGATTCTTTCCCCAGCCGATTGATGGAATCGGCAAAATCAAGGAACACAGCTTCTCCGCCATCCTCTACGCTTCGCCCTTCATCGGTGACGTATTTGGCATTTCTGGATGCTACATCCCGCGGAACCAGATTACCGAAAGACGGGTAGCGACGCTCCAGGTAGTAGTCGCGTTCATCTTCGGGCACATCCACAGGCTTGATTTGGCCAGTGCGCACTTTCTCGGCCATCTCCTGTGTCTTGGGCACCCACACTCGACCGTCGTTGCGGAGAGACTCAGACATCAGCGTGAGCTTGGACTGATAATCGCCGTGAACAGGAATACAGGTAGGGTGAATCTGCACATAGCAGGGGTTAGAAAATAAAGCCCCTTTTCTGTGTGCGCGCCAGGCAGCGGAACCGTTGGAGTTCATGGCATTGGTGGAAAGAAAATATACATTTCCATATCCTCCTGTTGCCAGGACTACCGCGTCGGCCGCATATCGCTCGAGCTCACCATTCACGAGGTTTTTAGCAATTACCCCTTTGGCATGTCCGTCGATCAAAACCATGTCCAGCACTTCACGGCGGGCATAGTTTTTCACGTTCCCCAGACCAATCTGGCGACTCAGGGCCGAATAGGCGCCTAGCAAAAGCTGCTGCCCTGTTTGACCACGGGCATAGAATGTCCGTGACACCTGAGCACCACCAAATGAACGATTGTCCAGATAGCCACCATATTCACGCGCGAATGGCACCCCCTGCGCCACAGCCTGGTCAATGATGTTAACTGATACCTGTGCCAGGCGATATACATTGGCCTCGCGGGAGCGATAGTCACCTCCTTTGATGGTGTCATAAAACAAACGGTAAATAGAGTCACCGTCATTTTGGTAATTCTTGGCAGCATTGATGCCACCCTGAGCAGCAATTGAATGTGCTCTTCGGGGACTATCCTGAAAGTGAAAAGTAAGAACATTGTATCCCAGCTCTGCGAGTGCGGCCGCTGCAGCTGCACCACCAAGCCCGGTTCCTACCACAGCCACGGTAAATTTCCGCTTGTTGGACGGATTCACAAGCTTGATATCAAATTTATGATTGTCCCACTTGTCCGCGAGGGAGCCGGAAGGGGTTTTTGCATCTAGTTTCATATAGCAAAAAATCTATATTGTTGTAACAAGATCAGGCACTAAAAGTTCCCGGAAAAAGAAAATAGACAAGCGGAATCGCAGCAAATGCCAGCGGGAAAAATACCGCGATAAACAGGCCTATCCGATGAATAGCAGGCGTGTATTTGGAATGAACCAATCCCAACGTCCGGAAAGCACTTTGGAACCCGTGGTTGAGGTGAGCGCCTAAAATGGCCATGGCCACTACATACAACAAGACAATCCACCATTGGGAGAAAGAGTCTTCCACGATGGCTGTCATGTTTTTGATGTTGACCTCGGTTCCTGCAATTCCCATCTCACGGGCAAGCGTGAGCTCTTCGAAGTCGATATACTGCCCGGACTCAATCAGCGTCCCGCCGTTCGGCGTGGTAACGTTTTGCTTGATCTTGTAGGAATAGGTATATGCCTCCTCCAGGGTGGCTGTGCCGTTGGAACCTCCAAACTTGTACACCCCCCAGAACATGGTAACGTGTGAAGCCAGGAAAATAAAGAAAATGGCACCAGTGAGGCCCATGTTTCGGGAAAACCAGGAAGAAGATTTGCCCTGATTACCCTTGAACGCATAGGATGTACCCCGGGCAACCTGATTTTGACGGGTGATCACCGCAGCATAAATGATGTGGACAATGAATCCTGCAAACAGAACCCATTCCAACGCTTTGATAACCGGGTTGGTGGTCATGAATCGAACGAAGGCATTGAAGGCTTCACCCTGATCAGGGATGAACAAAAGTGCATTTCCTCCAAGATGTACAAAGAGGAATGAAACCAAAAACAACCCCGTGATTCCCATGACCAATTTTCTTCCAATGGAGTAGGAAAACACAGTCGCAGTTGACATAATCAGCAAATATTAACGGAATAGGCAGTACTTAAAAACATTCAAATTTATTCGGGCAGGGGTCGAATCGCAAACGAAGATTTCGCAAGGCCATTATTTAGAACGGTTCTAGAAAAGAACCTAAACGAACCTTCGCATTGCCCTTGGACTCGCATACATATAATCTAATAGCCACTCCGATGAATCCCTATCGAAAGCATGAAAATGATGATGAATTGAGGAATTTGTGCAAAAAATATCTATTCACGCCAAACTTTTAAGTATCCTATTCGTTCTAAACCTGTTTAAACATTAATTGTACCATTCGACTAATAGTCAGACCACCTTACATTTTCAGACCAATGAACATTCGTACATTTTTACCTGTAGTAGCAATTGCTATCACATTCGCTGCCTGTAACACTGGATCCGATACAGCAGAAACCTCCGAAGCAGGAGAAGTCGCTAATGCGACCGAAAACTCTGTTACCTATGCCATAGATCCTGAAGCCTCCTCGCTCGAATGGCTGGGGAAGGAATTGAGTGGAAAAACCCATAACGGTACAATCGCGATCAGCGAAGGAAAGCTGTCTGTAGAAGATGGCTCCATCGTTGCAGGATCTTTTATCGTGGATATGACCTCCATCAAAGATCTGGATATCGAAGATCCGGAAGACAACGCCAAACTGGTCGGCCACCTAAAAGACGATGCCTTTTTTGGTGTAGCCGAGCATCCTGCCTCCACATTTGAAGTAACCGGAATAGAAGCCGTAGCTGGAGAAGAAGGCGTCACACACCATGTGACTGGCAACTACACGATGAAAGACATCACGCACGAAATCAAGATCCCCGCGAATGTTGCCATTTCTGAAGATCAGATCACTGCTCAGTCAACCTTTTCCATTGATCGTTCCAAGTGGAACGTAAAGTTCCGCTCCGGATCCTTCTTTGATGATCTTGGTGACAAGCTCATCTACGACGACATCGAACTCACCCTAAATCTGGTGACCAAAGCCAGCATGGGAGAATCTACTGCCAGCACGCAATAAATACAGACGGGTTTTCATAATTGTCAGCGAAGGGCAGGCCGCAACAGGTCTGCCCTTTCTTATTTCATTCTATCTCTCTGCGAAAATTCGTTGGCAACTATGACCCTCAGCCTATAACTTTGTCTCCACTTTACAGAAATATCCAATATGCCTTCGACTCAATTTGATATCACCGTTATCGGCTCCGGTCCTGGAGGGTATGTAGCAGCCATTCGTTGTGCCCAACTCGGCATGAAAGTGGCCATCATCGAGCGTTATCCCACCCTGGGAGGAACCTGCCTCAATGTCGGTTGCATCCCATCCAAGGCGCTGCTAGATTCCTCTGAGCATTTTTTCCAGGCCAAACACCAGTTTGCCGATCATGGCATTTCCGTCGAAAACCTGAAGGTAGATCTGCCCAAAATGATTGCCAGGAAACAGGATGTCGTGGATCAAACCACTGCCGGGGTCGCTTTTCTGATGAAAAAAAACAAAATCACGGTATTCGAAGGCTTCGGCAGCTTCGTTGATAGTAACACCATCAAAGTCACCAAAGAAGATGGGGCAGAGGAAACCATCAGCACGGCCAAAACCATTATCGCGACAGGATCCAAGCCCATTCATCTGCCCGGCATTGAGATTGACAAGAAAAAAATCATCACCTCCACAGAAGTGCTTGAGCTCACAGAGCTTCCCAAATCCATGGTTGTGATCGGTGGAGGAGTCATTGCATCCGAAATGGCATCTGTCTTCGGACGGCTCGGAACCAAAATCACCACCATCGAATTTGCTGACAGGCTGATTCCCTCCATGGATGCCTCCCTGGGCAAAGAGCTGCTCAAGGTGCTCAAAAAAGAACTCGATTACGAAGCCCATTTCAATCATAAAGCTGTTTCTGCCAAAGTAAGCCGGGGCAAAGTGACAGTCACGGCAGAAAATATGAAGAAAGGGGGGCATGTTGATTTCAAAGCTGATATCTGCCTTGTCGCTGTGGGTCGCCGTCCCTACACTGACAACCTGGGACTAGACAACATCGGCCTGGAAACCGACCGGGGCCGCATTCCAGTCAATGAGCACCTGGAAACGAGCATTCCAGGTATCTATGCCATTGGGGATGTGGTTCGTGGTGCTATGCTGGCCCATAAAGCCTCCGAAGAAGGCATGTTTGTCGCTGAAGTGATCGCCGGACAGCATCCACATATTCATTATCGCGCCATCCCCAACGTGGTTTATACCTGGCCCGAAGTGGCCGGTGTAGGATACACAGAGGAAGAACTCAAATCTGAGGGAATCCCCTATAAATCCGGACAGTTTCCGTTTAAGGCCTCCGGGCGTGCCCGCGCCAGCATGGACAACCAGTTTGGCTTTGTCAAAATTCTCTCCCACAAAGAGACTGACGAAATGCTGGGTATGCACATCATCGGACCACGTGCTGCCGATATGATCATGGAGGGCGTTATGGGGCTGGAATATCGTGCCTCAGCGGAGGACCTGGCTATTTTCTCCCATCCACACCCGACATTCTCCGAATCCATCAAAGAAGCGGCCATGGGCGCCACCAGCAACCGGATCATTCACTTGTAAGACCTGACTCACGGTCATCGAATAAGGAGGCGCAGCCTCTGCGCCTGCGTTACTCCTGCGAAGGTATACCATCTTTGAGATCGGATTCAACCAGTTTCGCCGGAGATTGTCGCTTCCGGCTCATCTCCCTTCCAACGCTCATTCAGCACCCAGAGTTCTTCTCCACGAGACTCACATCTGAGCCGCCTCAGAGGAGCAGGTGGAGGCCCATCAATGACTTCCCCGTATTGATCATACTGACCTTCATGACAGGGGCACAGGAAAATCTGTTCTCTGGGAATCCATTCGACTGTGCATCTCTTGTGCGAACAAGTGAGAGAAAACACCCGAAAATTATCCTCATCAGCCAGCACGATGATCTGATCCCAGTTAAACTCACGAATCACAAATCCTTCTTTCCGGATGTCTGCAACCTTTCCCAGGCGCATCTCTGAATCAAAAATCCACGAACACCCTTGAGCGGAGAGCATAGCTGCTCCGGCGCCGAGAGCACAGCTTTTCCGGATAAAGTCTTTTCGGTTCATGAGCCAATCACGTGCTACTGGTTTCGAGGGCATGCTTTCGCAGGAGGTATTTCCCCAGGATATCAAACTCCAGGTTGACGGTGGACCCGGCCTCCAGCAGGTGAAAATTGGTATGCTCCCAGGTGTAGGGAATGATGGTGACCGCAAACCAGTCGTTGCCGGCTTCGGCAACCGTGAGGCTTACCCCATTCACGCAGATGGACCCTCGATCCACCAGCAGCTCTGCATATTTTGGATCAAAGCCAAACCGGATCAGCCAGGACCCCTCCCGCAATTCGACCTCCTGTACTTCGCCTCTGGTATCCACATGCCCCTGAACCAAGTGCCCGTCCAACCGCCCTCCCAGGCGCATACAGCGCTCCACATTAATTCTGCTGCCGACCTGCCAGCTTCCCAGTTGAGTTTTGCTGAGGGTTTCTTCCACGGCCGTAACCTGATAACCGAATGTCTGTCCGCTTTCGGACAACACATCCGTTACCGTAAGGCACACCCCGTCGTGAGCGATGCTCTGATCCACCCGGATCGGGTCTTCGTCTCGAAATTCTGTCTTCAGCGTGAAGGTCCGATTGGTGCCAGATGCCGAAATGCCTGTGATGGTCCCCAGCGCTTCAATAATGCCTGTAAACATGCGATACTACCTAAACAATGATACCCATCCCCGCAACTCCATGGGCGTGTTCCCATTGATTCCCAGCTCTTCGTAGCGAAGATAGTAGTAATACACGCCTTCCTCCGCCTGCCGGTTACTGAATTGAATAGATCCATCCCACAATTGTTCAAGATTGGTCCGGTTTTCATACAATTTTCTTCCCCAGCGATCATAAATGTCAATCTGCTTGAGTATCACATCCTCATACTGAACGGGGCGAAGAAAATCATTGATACCGTCCCCATTCGGAGTAAACACATTGCTCATCACCAGGGAAGGACAAAAATCAATGCAAGCCGGGTCTGAAATGGTGCTCTCATTACCCAGGGTGTCGGTAGCTGTCGCGACATAACACCCCGCAAAATCCTGTCCCTGCAGGCCGGAAATGGTCAATGTGGTATCTGAGCCGAAAGACCCGTATGCCAGGCGCCTCACCTCTCTGAAAGGACCGAGTTCGGTTTGTCCAAACTTCACGGTGATAAACTCTGTGTCACCGCTACAGCCGGGCTCCGCTTTAGAGATCCGGATGGTATAGACCCGGTTTTCACAGTCTCCTTCTGCTTCTACCAAAGGTGGACAGGGTGGTTCTTCGTCTTGAGCAAAGGAGCAGGAAACCTGCGAATCATTGATCAGCACAGGCTTGATACCATCGACATTGTGGCTGCCCGTGGAGCGAACGAAATAACAGTATTCACTGGTGGGATTGAGGGCAGTATCGAGATAGCTGTGTGTGGTGGACCCTGTGCCGGGAAAGATCGCTATAGCGGCAAATGGCCCGCCATTTTCCGAACGGAACACTTCGTACTCACTGTTTTGCCAGGGTACATATTCGCTCCAGGAAAGGGAAATTGTGTTGTTGGCGCCATTGGTGATGAGGTAAATAGAGGAGCCAATATTTTCTGACTCACTGGTCGGCACCCGGATGCCTTCGCCATCATACACTTCGACACGATAATTGTACCCCCTCGCCTCTGTATCCAGCCCCGTGTCGAGATAGGTTGTGTCCTGAAAGTTGAGCGTAGCAATCTGGATGGCCGGGTAGGTGTTGTTGTTGGCCCGGTACAGCCTGTAGGTATAAGGGGCCGGGTAAAATTCATCAATCGCCTTCGGAAGCGACCAGCTCACCAACATCTCCCCACTGGTGGCACTGGTCACAGCCACACTGTCATTGGTGAGGTAGAGGTCATCATTTTCCAGTTCCACGCAGGCCAGATTGGTCGCACAGCTTTCCAGAATCGGCAGATCCGGATTGTTCTGATCATCATAAGTGGCTGTGACGACATAGCAAATTTCCTTGCTGGTGAGTTCGCCAATGTCTGTGAGCGAATCTATATAGGATGTGTTCGTCC
>CAZLKP010000051.1:2532-16857 GCA_964560095.1 uncultured Bacteroidia bacterium | reverse complement strand
CAGGACTACTTTCACGGTCGTAAGCCAGCCACCGGATTTGGGCAGGGCGTTGAGCCAGCCAGGGAAGGCGGCAAACAGGCCAAAGGGCAGGGCAAGTGCCAGGCCAAAACCGCCCATGGCTGCTGTCAGGTTCCAGGCACTGACTGATCCCGAGGCGGAAACGGCCACCAGTGAACCCAGGATTGGTCCGGTACAGGAGAAAGAAACGATACAGAGCGTGAGCGCCATGAAAAAGATCCCGACCAGATTGGTCATGCCGGAGGAGGTATTGGCGCGGTTGGCCAGGCTGCTGGGCAGGGAGATTTCGTAGTAGCCAAAAAAGGAAATGGCAAAGGCCACAAAAATGGCGAAGAAAGCCATATTGAGCCAGGGGTCGGTGGCAATGACGTTAAACACATTCCCGGCAATGCCTTCAATCAGATGAAAGGGGGCCGAAGCGATAGCGTAAATGGCAAAGATGGACAGGCCATACAGGACGGCGTTGGCGAGTCCTTTTCTGGGGTCGCCACTACTCTTCGTGAAAAAGCTCACCGTGAGCGGAATCATAGGAAATACGCAGGGCGTCAAAAGGGCCAGCAACCCACCGAGAAACCCTTTGATGAAATCGCCCCAGAATGACACCCCGGTTTCCTGCTTTTCTACACACTCAGAAACGGGATCGTCCAGGTCGAGATTCTCCAGAATCAGAGTGGAGAGGATTTCAGATTCGCTGTTGGCGGCAACGATCGCTTCGCCGCCGATGTTAAACTCCACATAGGCCGGAGGAAAACAGAATCCCTCCGTACAGGTCATGAAGCCTACCTCGCCTTTCACGGGCACAGGTTCGCCAGAGAATGCAATTTTCTGCACAAACTCCACATCCTCACTGTAGTAGGTCACATCCATGTCAAAGACATCGTCGTAGCCGCCATGAACCTCTCCATGGGCCACGACGGGGCCGATCAGCTCATACAGGGCGCTACTATCGATAAAAAATTCGGTGGGAATCGGCCCCCCGGGCGGGATGTCCTGGGTATAGATTTTCCAGCCTTCGGGCACGGTAGCACTGAACACGAGCTCAAACCCTCCGTCGGCTGCTTCGCGACGGTCAAATGACCAGACGACCGGATTCTCTTTGACGCCGGCTGGCGGACCCAGCAAGGGGTTGTCGGAGCTGGTAGCGGCTGGTTCTTCGCGCGGGATAAGAGAAGAACCGGCTTCAGCGGTGGGTTGAGGTTCCTGATCCTGTTCGTTGACAGGCTCAGGAGTAGGTGCTGGTGCTTCGGCTTCTGAAGGCGCCGTTACCGGAATGGAAAAATCCACATACTCAGGTGGCAGGCATTTTTCGTCATCGCAGACCATGAATTCGAGGTAGCCGGTGACGGTAGCCCGCTCACCACTAAGCTTCACGACCTGGGAGAAGGTAGCCCGGGTATCGAAGTATGACAGATCCATTTTAAAGGTCTCGTCATAGCCGGAATGCAGGCTGCCGGATTCTTTCACCTTCCCGACCAACTCGTATCCGGTCGGATCTTCAAAGGTAAAACTGGTCGGGACCGGACCTCCTGGCTCGATAAACTGAGAATAGAGATGCCAGCCCTGGTCAATGTTGGCGGTGAAGGTGACTGTCGCCTGACCATTATCGCCGGGCGTGGCAGAAAAAGACCAGGTAACAGGACGCTCGATCTGGGCGAAGGAGAGGAACAACATTCCCAAAAAACCCAGGGATAGAATCAGACGCTTCAACATGCTAGATACGATTGTGGTAACAAGCGGGCTCACCGTGAGCAGGGTAGCAAATATAACATTCGCTGAGGCCGAAAGAAACAGAGGGTGATCATTCGGATCCTGCAGGGCGCAGAGCTATCAACTCCAGGTTCAATAAAATTTTCCTTGATTTTGACACTTCATTCCCGAAATTACTATCAAACCACCCGTCAATATGAAACACCTTCTCCTTCTCCTAGCACTTGTATTATGTTCCATCTCGCCGAGTCTGGCGCAGTGGGTGGAGCCGCCTGAGTTTGAGTGGGCGCAGGTATTTGGGGGATTTGGTACAAACTGGGACGACAATGTCCATCTCCGAGGGATGGAAATAGATGGCGATGAAAACGTCTATGTCTGCGGATTCTTTGAAAATTTCATGTGTTTTGGAGAGGATACCTGCGTGTATTCTGCCACACCAGATTCCAGCGACATTTTCCTGGTGAAGTATGATTCCCTTGGGAACCTCCTTTGGCTGCGGACCTTTGGTGAAGGGGGGATAGATGAGGCGGTGGGGCTTGGGGTTACTCCTTCACAGGAAGTATTGCTGGCAATAAATTTTACAGGCGTTTTGGTTGCTGATGACTTTACACTTACAGCAAGTACCCCCGATCGATACCTATATGATGCTGCAGATTGTGCGCTATTGAGACTTGACTTTAATGGGGAAGTGCAATCATTTATTCAACCAGAGAGTAATAGTATCAACAGTATTGACCTGATGACGATTAATACTGCGGGGCAATATTTTATTGTAGGCAGAACTATCTCAGATTCCTTGATTATCGGAGGAAAAGTTTTGTCAGTTACCGAAGGAACTACATTTTTTGTCTCGGGATTCGATTCAGATGATGATTTAATTTATGCTGAAAGGTTATATGGACAAGGTTTTGTTCAAGCTTTCTGCGTGGATGGGAAAGGGCAAGTTTATCTAAAAGGCTACTTCAACGACTCGATGAGGATAGGAGATGTAGTCTTAGGTGAGAAAGTAGAGAGCCAACGCTTCATTATTAAATTATCTCCATTTGGGGAATTAGTTTGGAGTAGAATATTTACAACTTTAGGTACAGATGTACAATATATTGAAACTGATGAGAATGATAACGTGTATTTGTCCGGTGGTGTATCTGAGACGGTAAGTTTTGACTCGATCACATTTGTTGGGGGATATTTTCTCTTAAAGCTAGACAAGGAGATGAAAGCCATTTGGGGATACTCCTTCGGTCAAGATCGTTTCGCTGCCAATAATATTGCGATTCATGATCAGGCTATTTACACAGTTGGGAGGTTTTCATTCGAGCAAGTCATCGAGGATACAATAATCTATAGTTCCGGCCTTTTCCCTTCTGCATTGTCATCTGACATTCTTTTGCTTCGCCATGATCCCGAAACAGGAGAACTGATTTGGTTCAAGCAAATCGGTTGGACTGGAAATGAAGGGGGAGGATTTCTTCGCGGATCAGAAGATGGAAGCCTTTATTTAACTGGAGGTTTTTCTGATCGATATTCCTATCTGGATTCAATCGAGATGATCAATCCTTACCCAGGATCTGGGCGATTTTTTATTAGTCGCCTACAGGCGGACTCCCTCCCTCCCACGCTCCAGATCCCCCAAGATGGCTGGTTGATTTATCCCAATCCGGTACAGGATATTCTCTGGATAGCTGGCGAATGGCAAGACGGTGAAGCGTCTATAGAAATGTACTCAATGGATGGGCGGTTGGTGATGAACAAAGACATCCAAACCTCTGTTCATTTTCGAACAAACTCCCTTGTACTCTCTGAAAATCTGGCAGCAGGAGTGTATATCATTCGCATACGTCAAGGAGAGCAGACGGGGAGCTATAAAGTACAAGTCTCTCAACATTTCCCTTGATTCCGACATTTCATTTTCCGAAATTACTATCAAGCCACCCGTCAATATGAAACACTTTCTCCTTCTCGTAGCACTCGTATTATGTTCTATCTCACCGAGCGTGGCGCAGTGGGTGGAGCCGCCACAGTTTGAGTGGGGCGAATCATTTGGGGCACCCGGATGGGAAAGTGTTGAAGATGTATTTATTGCTCCCGATGGCTCGATCTATCTGACAGGCCGAGTTGAGTATTGGTTGCGCTATGACTCAATTCTTACTGGTCGTACTCACCCAGAAGATACCTTAGAAGATGGCTATATAATGAGACTCTCTAAACTTGGTGTATTCCAATGGTCCAAGATTATTGGTGGAGCAGGAAGGGATAAAGGAATTGGTGTAGGAATGGACGCACAAGGAAAATTGTGGTGGGCTGGAAATTACGCTGGGAACATCGCTTTCGATGACGACAGTTTGTATAGTTGGAATTGGCAAGATGGAACCCCAAGAATAGCAGGAGGAATTTTTCTGGCTGAACTAAACCCTGATGACGGAAGTACGATCTCTGTTCAATCTATTGGAGGGACTCATATCGACTATGCTGATGAAATGGTTGTCTTGCCAAGTGGGGGTCTCATTCTTGCTGGAACTTCTGCTTCAGGATATGTTGAGGTTGGGAGTGACACGATCCGGTGGAATATCCCCCAAGTAGCACATGGGTTTATTATATCCTATTCTCCGCTATCTAAGACAGTAAATTGGTCAAATACCTTTGATCTTAAGAATCCTTCATCTTTATCATTTGTCTTTGAGGATCTACAGCTGGGCCAAAACAACGGAGTTCGAATTATTGGAAGAGCTGGAGGGACATTATTACTAGAGGATCTTCAGCTTTTTTCTCAAACAAAACTTCCTTATCTCAATATCGAGCGAAGGACTTGTACAATTCACACAGGTTTTCGCTCCGGGGTTTGATGCCTATGATTTGTCTGTAGATCAATGGGGGAATACCTGGACCATTGGGAATATTGGGTCGACTCACCTTCTGAATGACAGTATTTATCAGCTTTATCAAGAGCCATCTGATGGCTTATTATTAACCAAAACATCTCCCACGGGACGTCTTGAAGAGGTGTACAATCTTCCTGGGCGAATTTATGCCACAAGCGTGGAGACCAATGATGAAAACGTCCTGGTTGGAGGATGGTACACAGATACGATAAAGCTCACACCTGAGCTCTCCCTGGAGTTTTCACCAGGCGAATTACTTTCTCAGAATGGATTTGTCATAAAGCTGGGACCTGATTTGGAACCAGTTTGGAGCAAGGAGATCGGAGACGATCAGCGAGATTATGTAACCCATCTTCTTTTTTCTGAGAATGGAAAAATGGTGGTGGTGGGTCAATTCTATCTGGGATATACTACGCTCGACTCGTTTTATGTCTTTCAACCTTTTGTGCAACCCATCGGAGAGGATCATTTTATCGGCCTACTCGAAGAAGATAACACCGGCCCTGCGCTGCCTCAGGTCCCCGGCCTGCTCGGAGATTTGTTTACTGTATTCCCCAACCCCAGCTCTGGCAATTTCACTATGTGGGGTGCCTTTGATGATGCCCTTTGGAAACTCCAGCTTTTTGATCAGGCAGGCAGACTGGTATGGGAACAAACAAGCCAAACCCGACCTGGGCAGACCCGACTTCCGATTGCTATCCAATCCATTGCGCCGGGTATGTATCACCTTGTATGCAACAGCCAGAGTGAAAGGTTTACCACCTCAATTATGATTTACTAATAACCGTTTTACCATGAAGCCGATAATCGTACTGATTCTACTCATTCTGTATAACCTTACAAGCTCTGCCCAATCTGCGGAAGGATATGGCTGCTTTGACTCGCTTACTTCAAACTGGCCTTCTCCAGGACTTGTGCTAGATTCCCTGAGTCAACCCTATTCTTATTTGGGAGGCAATCACACTCCCAAAGGGGAGCTCCATATACTAATTGTATTTATTTCATTTGACACAACTGGTTTACCAGGTTTCCCAGATCCAAGTTGGGGGAACTGGACAATTGATGAAATTCCACAAATGGCTCAAGGATCAATCAATGAATTGTTTAATCAAAATCCCAATACCATCTCTTCATCAAATGCAGAACAAAACCTCAGTGAATACTTCCACCAAATGTCAATGGGAGATTTTCTGGTTACGGCAGATATCTATCCTGAACAGATAAAAGTGCCTTATCAGGGGAATACAACCTTTGCTTTTAGAAATATGAATAGAATGGCAATCGATTCAATCAATAGCTTGGAAATTGCCAAGGGGAATACTCCTGATAGCTTTTGGAGCCAATACGACAACAGGGAAAATGATCCTGGCTATTTGTTTGATAATAGCACGAGTGTACCGGACAATAATGTGGATTACATAGCTTTTGTATACCGAAAAAATAATGCTCTCTCAAGTGGAGCAGGGGGATTTGGAAACGTTGGAGGAACGATCACAATTCCCAATTCGACCTATACAATCCCTAACCTATCTGGTCACACGATGGCTCAGAATAGCCCATCTCCTCAACGTTTTTGGGATTTTTTCACCCATGAATTTGCTCATAATCTATACTTCTGCCCTCATTACATGGGGGCCAATGGTATTATTGGCAGAAAGTATCTCCCGAATCATGGATGGGGATTTATGTCACAGCAGTATACGCCTTTTTTCACTGCCAATGCCTGGGAAAGATGGTGGCTTGGGTGGCAAGATCCCATCTTTATTGCTGATACCAATATAGTAGTGCAATATGATCTAGAGGATTATGTGACTTCCGGAGACGCTATTGCAATAGAGATACCTGGTTCAAATGGGCAACTATTATGGCTGGAAAATCACCAAAAAATCAGTCGGTGGGATACAAAAGTTGAGAAACCAAATTCTGAACCACAGAGTACCGCTGGTCTTTATGCATACATCACTCATTCAGCTTACAATGACCGTGAAGTGCCAATAAAAAATGCGTTAGATATTACCCTGGTCAATGGAATGAAACTGCTCCCAGCAGATGGTCGATGGGATATAGAAGCTACAACTGATTCAGTTATAGCTTGGGGGAGATTAGGAGATGCTCCCCAGCCGGTTTTTGATTCAGAAAATAGAATAGAAAATTTCATCTCTGGAGTTGCCGGTATTCAGTCTGTTCCTTATGATGGAGCAAGTAATACAGGTCTAGTTGATGGGGCAATACAGCTTATAGACAACGACCCTAACACTTCTACCGGAAGTGAAAGACAGTCTATTATGGCAGAAAAAATTTCCGGAAGTAACGTAAGCACATACGAAGTTTTCCATTCGGGAGATGAAGGATTTCAAGTGGAAGATGAATTAGGAATTAATGGAATTATTCCAATATTTAATTTTGCACCCTACAATAGGGCTCAGGAAGCCTATACTCCAACAGTCCTGAATGGATTAAGTATTCGTTTGCTTTCACAAGCATCTAATGGAACAATTACCATCGAAGTAGACTTTGGTCAGTCAACCATAGCGAAAAATAGGAGATGGTGTGGGAACTTGTCTCTCAACGAGACTATAGATTCTCTTATTATTGCTCCCAACGATACCCTTTCACTTGATCTAAGTGGGACACCAGATAGAATCACGGTTGATCCTACCACGGGCACTTTTGCCAATCCAACTGTACTTTCCGTTGACTTCGGCGCTCACCTCTACCTTGACACCAATTCCACTATGGAGGTAAAACGCCATAGCCAATTGATCCTCAAGACAGGAAGTATCCTTGAACTAGCAGATGGAGCGATTCTCACAGTCAAAAATACTGGAGCATTAATCGCAGAACCTGGCAGCATCATTCGTGTCCATGGATCAGGTGAAATCATCGTACAGCAAGGGGGTATGTTCTCCTACGCTGATGATCCATCTCAAAGCCTTTTATCTTCTATTGAATTGGAAGGAAGCACCTCCTGTATCAGAATTGAAGGCAATTTAGAAATCGAAGATAATACCCTATTCGCGTTTTCCGGCAATGGCTTCCTCGCTCTCGACCTCCCATCCTCAGGTTTCTTCCAGGGAAATATTACGGTCGGGGCAAACTCGAGTATTGAACTGGAAGGTAGCGGAACCAGTGATAAAATCCTGTTCATAGAAGATGGATCTTACTTTTTGCCAGGAGCGCTGGAAACATTTTCCCTCAAAAATGGCAAAGTAGAGATGGGTTCTGGTGCCCAGATATTATTGTTTCCCACCGGAGACAGTTTAATACTGGAAAACTTGACCATTGAAGCTGCAAATTATCCAAGTAAACACAATGGCATCTTCTTCATCGAAAGCGGCAACCATCGTTTAAACAACCTCACCATCACTGACGGTGCTCCTGGCATGGGAAGTTGGCAAGGACTCAATCCCAACGGACAACGCCTCAAAATCACCAATTCCAATTTCGCCAATAATGACATCGGGCTTCATACCTTCGGCGGCAGCGCTGAGCTCGTCAATTGCAACTTCGTCAACAGCGAAAAAGGCTGGCAGGCTGATGTCGCCGTCATTCCTGGGGAAATCATCGGTGGTTCGATTCAGGGGAATGCGGATCGTGGTATTCGCTACTTTGGCCCCGGAGACCTTCATCTCGAAGATCTCTATCTGGCTAGCCAGGTCGCAGGGCTGGATCTGTATGGACATTCCGCTCACCGGAGAATGTGTCGAATTTGCTTCACATACTGGCTATGCCAGCCTGCTCGCCAACGGTGCCGGAGCTGATTTGTATCCCTATTTGGGCAGTAATTACCCGCAGTGGGAGTTTAATAACAACAATTACAGCATCCTCCTGGATTCTGTCCACCACATTCTGATCAACGACGGCTACACCAATCTGAGAGCCGGAGCCAGCGGCCTCAATATACTCTTTGGATCACAACGAATAAATCTTCCCCCCGGACTTTCCTACGACGCTTCCCACAACCGCTGGAACACAGCCAATATCAGTCCGGTATCAGGTATCGACTATCAGGTGATCAGCGATCTTGGGAGCATTACTTTCTCCGATCCCTCACCTGGTTCTGTTGCCTGTCCCACCAATCCTTGCCCGAGCTGTACTGATGAAAATCCCGATGGGAGTTTACCACTTTTTGCTTGCTCAGAATGCCAATCGGTTTCTATTCTCGTCGATCCGGCTTCTAGCGGAGGCGAACCTCTTGAGCAAGGCTACGACGAGCATTTGGTAGAGGCGATGAGAATGATCTCCACCATCAGTAGTTCTGGCTCCGACGATGAAGAAGCCGCCTGGAGGCTCCTGGCTCTCGCAGAATATTCACTTTCGAGTCCCAATTCCGATAAAATCTGGCTCCAGGGAATTGCCCATCGGCTCCTCCTCCGCGCTATGAATGCTGCGGCACTGTCTGGTGTACTCACGCGAGCCGATAGCTCCAGTCTCAGTATGGATGCATTGAGTACTGCCTTTGTGGACTACCTCGATGATCAGATCAGTGGTACTACCGACTACTCTCTGTTGGCGATGTATCAGATCAACAAAGCGGCGTTTCTCAGAACGCTTGGAGTCCGTTCTGGCAGCCTTTCGGAGTTTGAAGACATCCGCAGCGAAGTATCCGGCAATGACCGTGACATGGTTGATCAGTGGATTTGTCTGCTCGAATACGAGCATGATTTGTACACGCAACAAATAGATCCTACGACTTTTTGGTCATTGCTGCAGTCATGCACCAATGGCGAAACTACTGCCCGACGGGAAGCTCCAGAGACAGAAAAAAAGTTAGCCCCTCCTCTGGAAGAAGCAACCCTAAGAGTCTATCCCAATCCGGCCACTCATACTCTAAAGATAGAGCTCAATGTTCTGGATGAAACCGAGGTTATGCTTTCGCTATTGAATGCCAATGGTCAATTGGTTCAACGCACTCAACAACAAGGTGTTTCTGGTGGAAAATTCATTTGGACCATTTCAACAGAATCGCTTCCAGCAGGAATGTATCTGTTAAGAATAAACACGGGAGAAGAAGTTGAGAACAGAAGGGTGATCACGAATAAAATCGTAGGGGCTTCCCGCAGGCAAGCCCACTGTAGCAGGGTGCGCCTTCGGGGCACCCCTACAAAACCATTCGTGATAATGTCTAATAAACCACAGGTGAGCTTTCATCCTAAAGCGTTTGTTTCTCGCTGATTGTTGCTGTACCAGGGTGAATGGTTTCCCACAACGGCTGTGGATAGAAGAATTGCCGAATGTGGGAGAATCGGGGTAATTTGGGGATAGATAGTTCTACCATGCCCGATTTCGTTCACCTTCACAATCACACCGAGTTTTCTCTCCTCGATGGTGCCGCCAAGATCGACGACCTCACCCAAAAGGCCGCTGATCTGGGCATGAGCCACGTCGCCATCACCGACCATGGTAACATGTATGGAGTGCCGAAGTTTGTGCTGGCCGCTCAGCGGCGGGGGGTCAAACCCATCGTGGGCTGCGAATTTTACATCATCGATGGTGATGCGACCCAAAAAGAAAAGGGCACCAAACGCTTTCACCAGATCATGTGGGCCAAAGACGCCGAAGGCTACCAAAATCTGGTGAAGCTTTGCTCCTACGGCTATACCGACGGCTACTACTACAAACCCCGCATCGATAAAACCATTCTTCGGCAACACGCCAAGGGGCTCATTGCCTCCACCTGCTGCCTCGCTGGAGAGGTCAATCGTACCCTCCTCAACAAAGGTGAAGAGGCGGCAGAACAAAAGCTGTTCGAATACCTGGAGATCTTTGGCAAGGAAAACTACTACATCGAAATCCAGCGGCACAAGCTCGGTGACATGGACAAGTGCAACGAGTGGCTGCTCCGCATGGCCAGCAAGCACGAGCTCCTGGTCATCGCGACCAACGATGTGCACTACGTCAATGAAGAGGATGCTGAGGCCCACGATCTGCTCCTCGCACTACAGACCCAGTCTGATTACAGCAACCCCGATCGGTTCCGATTCACCGATGACCACAACCGCCTGAACCCCCGGTTTTTCTTTAAGAACAAGGATCAGATGCTGGACCTTTTCAAAGATGTGCCACAAGCTTTGGACAATACCATTGAGCTGGCCGAGCGCTGCACCTTTGAGCTGAAGCTAACCGGAGACATGATTCTCCCTCAGTATAATGTGCCGGAGCAGTATTCAGACATGGATGAATACCTGGCGGCCATGGTGTGGGAGCGTGCACCCCGACGCTATCCCGACATAACGACAGAGATCCGGGAGCGAATCGAGCAGGAGCTCAAAATCATGAAGAAAATGGGCTATGCAGGATACTTCCTCATCGTCCAGTCCTTTACCACAGAAGCCAGAAGGCGGGGCGTATATGTGGGCCCTGGTCGGGGATCCGCTGCCGGCTCAGTGGTGGCTTATGTGCTCGGAATCATCGACATTGATCCGCTGGAATACGATCTGCTGTTTGAGCGTTTCCTCAATCCGGAGCGGGTATCGCCGCCGGATATTGATATCGATTTTGACGATGAGGGTCGCCAGGAAGTCATCGATTTTGTGGTGCAGGAATATGGCCGCAAATCGGTGTCTCAGGTGATTACCTATGGAACGATGGGGGCCAAAACCTCCATTCGGGATGTGGGCCGCACCCTCGGGATTCCACTCAATGAAGTCAACCGCATCGCCAAGCTCATCCCCGACCGGCCCGGGATGACCTTCAAAAAAGCCCTCGATCCGGAGAATAATCCGGATACTGCTGCAGAACTGGCGCAGCTTTTTTCGACCAAAGATCCAGATGTCAATCGCATGATGCGATTCGCCAAAACCCTGGAAGGAACCGCCCGGCACACCGGTGTGCATGCCTGTGCCGTGATCATCGCTCCGGGTGATATTACCAACTATGCGCCGGTTTCTGTTGGCAAGGATTCGGTGATCACCACCCAATACGACGGCCCCATGGCCGAGATGGCAGGTCTGCTGAAGATGGACTTCCTGGGCCTGAAGACCCTCTCCATTCTCAAGACAGCCATTCGCCTCACCAAAGAGAATCACAACGTAGAGATTGATCCGGAAGCCATTCCTCTCACAGATGAGAAGACCTACCAGCTCTACCAGCGCGGGGATACCGTTGCGACTTTCCAGTTTGAGTCCGATGGGATGCGTAAATACCTGCGCCAGCTCAAGCCCACCAACATCGAAGACCTGATCGCGATGAACGCGCTCTATCGCCCGGGTCCGATGGATAATATCCCGAGCTTCGTCAACCGAAAGCATGGCCGGGAGCCCATTCACTATCCACATGCCATGCTAGAGCCGATTCTGGAAAATACCTACGGGATCATGGTCTATCAGGAGCAGATCATGCAGGTGGCCAGAACGATGGGTGGCTACACCATGGGAGGGGCGGATTTGCTGCGTCGTGCGATGGGAAAGAAGAAGCACGACATCATGGCCAAGGAGAAGGTGAACTTCATTGGGGGAGCCGCCAAGCAGGAGGTAGAGAAAAAAACAGCCGAGGAAGTGTGGGCCTTGATGGAGAAGTTTGCCAGTTATGGCTTTAACAAATGTTTGCCGGGTGATACAGAGGTGATTGATGCGGAGTCTGGGAAACTTCTACGGTTGGAAGACCTTTATTCTGGGAAAGAAAAGCTGGAACAAACAGTTTCCCTGGATACAGACTCACTGAAGCTATCAGTAGGCAGAGTCGCTCAGGTCATGGACAATGGCATTAAACCAGTCTATCGTCTTGTCACGATGTCAGGCAGGGAAATTGAGGCGACGGCCAATCATCCCTTTTTCACGATTCATGGATGGAAAAGACTAGATGAACTGGAAGAGGATGTTTGTATCGCTACGCCAAGGATGATCCCTGTGGAAGGGAAGAGAAATTGGCCGGAATTTCAGGTAATCACATTAGGATATCTACTAGCCGAGGGCAACCTATGCCATCCCCACGGGCTGTATTTTTATTCCCAGGATGAACAACAGTGCCAGGAATTCATTCAGGCTGCCGATTCCTTCGATAATGTGTCTTGTTCGTATTCATTGCATAGGAATACCTTCAGCATTTATACCAAAAGAACAATTCGAAATCAGCCATCTGGGATCTTTGAATGGGCAAGAGAGCTGAATTTGCTTGGAAAAAATGCTTTGCAAAAGGAGATTCCTCAGCGTGCATTTATGCTGCCTAACGACCAGGTTGGGTTGTTAATCGCCAAAATGTGGGAGGGAGACGGACACATCAACGTGAAAGGGCGCTCTCTTTTTTACGCAACTTCTTCAAAGCGAATGGCTGAACAACTGCGGCATTTATTGTTGCGACTTTCAATTCCAACCAAGCTAAGGACAGTAGAGTTTCCATACAAAGAGGGCCGGATTGGCTATCAGGTATTCATTACCGGCAATGATAACATTAACACCTTTTCTGAGAGGATAGGCTGTTTCTTTCTCTCCAACAGCCGAAAAGAGATGCTCAAGGAATTGATGTTAGATTCTATGGCATCTAGTAGCTCGAAGGATGTTGTGCCTGTTCCTGTCCGAGACTATGTCAGGAAAGCCAAAGAGCAATCTGGATTAACCTGGAAGGAAATCGAAAGACAGGGCGAATTCAGCTCCAGAGATTTCTATCCAGTCGGCACGAATCCTTCCAAGCGTGGATTTACAAGGAAAATGATGGAGAAGGTGGGTGCCTTTTTTGACGATGATCAGATCTTAAAGTACGCCACCAGCGACATCTACTGGGACCGCATTGTTTCCATAGACTACATCGGGGAAAAACAGACCTACGATCTCGAAGTACCCGGACCTCACAATTTTGTCGCCAACGACATCGTCGTTCATAATAGTCACAGCGCCGCCTACTCCGTCCTGGCCTTCAAAACGGCCTACATGAAGGCGCACTACCCGCCGGAATACATGGCGGCGGTACTGACGCACAATGTGAGCGACATCAAGAAGATTACCTTCTTCATCGAAGAATGTCGCAGGATGGGCATTGAAGTGCTCCCACCAGACATCAACGAATCCCAGGCCAACTTCTCCGTCAATCCCGAAGGCCAGATCCGCTTTGGCCTGGAAGCGATCAAGGGCGTCGGTCATAATGTGGTGGAGAAAATCATCGAAGTCCGCCAGGAAGAAGGAAAATTTGACTCTGCGTCAAAATGCCGTTGAGATCGATCAACAGAAAAACCCTGGAATCTCTGGCCTACGCTGGTGCCCTGGATTGTTTTGGCCTGCAACGCTGGCAGTATTTTCTGCCCATCTCGGAAAAAGATCCCTCTAACGTGCTGGAAAAAGCCGTCCAATACGGCTCCAAAGTGCAGCAGGAAAAGCTCTCTCCACAGGTAAGCCTGTTTGGCGGAGTAGAGGGAGAAGAATCGATTCCCGAACCCGCCATTCCCATGGGCACCCGCCAGGATGGACGGATCGTGGAGGCATGGTCGGAACTGGAGCGCCTCAATTACGAAAAGGAGATGATCGGTTTCTACCTCTCCGGCCATCCCCTGGATAAATTCAAGTGGCAGATTGATGCGTTTGCCAACTGCACCCTTGGGGATTTGGAGGCCGACAAACGCCCCCGTGAAATCAAGGCTGCAGGGATTGTGACTGGAGTGCGTGAGCGGATATCAAGAAAAGGCAACCGGTTCATGTCATTTACGGTGGAGGATTTTTCAGATAGCTTTGAGATTGTATTATTTGGCGAGCAGTATGAGAAATTCCGCGGCATGATCCAGCAGGACGAGATG
>CAZLKP010000051.1:0-2522 GCA_964560095.1 uncultured Bacteroidia bacterium | reverse complement strand
CTGGGCCAATTATCAGACCCGGCGCTACAATGAAAGTGAGATGGAGCTTCGCATCAACGAAATTCGCCTGCTGTCTACAGATCTTTTTGACGGCATGGTGAGACATCTCTGCCTCAACATCAACAACGAGGAGCTAACCGAAGAAACTGTTAGCCAGCTGCATGGCCTGTTTGAGTCCAACCCTGGAGAAAAAGAACTCAAATTCAGGATCCGCGACAGTCGGCTCAAAGCCAACGTGCAGCTTGTGAGCTCCGACTGGCGCATTGATCCGACTGCCGAGCTCATCCGCGAACTGCAAGAGTTGGGTGTGGGGTATTCTTTGGTATAGCGGGTTAGTGAAAAGTATTAAAGGAATCAGCCCGTGTCGGGTATCTGTGGTCAAACTTTGTTGTATCTTTCGTTCGGATTACAGCAATCCCCGACGCCCATGCTCCGCGATTTTCGCTATTTCTTTCAGATTGCCCGGCCGCTTAATATTGCGATCTCCATGATTGCCTTTTCTGTGGCCTGCATGCTGGCCAACCATGGGTCGCTGGCATTTGTGACGAACCCAGAATTCTGGGCAGTCGCCCTGATGATTGCCCTGATCGCCGCGACAGGTTACTGGATCAATGATGTATATGACTATCGAATTGACCGGATCAATAAACCCCGGAAGACGGTGGTGAATGCCATCCTTTCCGTCAAAAAAGTGGTGTCTGTGTACCTGTTTATGCTGGGTGGGATCGTCACGTTTACCGGTTTGCTTATCGGTTGGTATATGGGCCACTACCACATCACATTTGTCAATCTCCTGTCCATTCTGCTGTTATTTCTCTATGCCAGCTACCTCAAGCGCATCGGCGTTCCCGGAAACCTCACCATTTCTTTTCTGATCGCACTGGTGATTTTATTGGCAGGCTACCTGTATGAGCTCACAATTCCACTTGGCTGGGCCATGGTGTTTGCCTTTGAAATCACTTTGATCCGGGAAATCACCAAAGACGTGGAGGACATTCGCGGCGACCTCAGCTTCAAACTCCGCACCCTTCCGATACAGATTGGGATTCGACACACCAAGAAAGTGTTACTCGCCCTGTACGTCATATTTCTGATTTCGACCTGGGGCCCTTTTGTCTGGCACTGGTGGGCGTATGGCGGACAGTTCTGGGTGTATTTTGTGTCTTCCCTGGTGCTGGTGCAAGCGCCAACCCTGTACCTTTTGGTTCATATGCAGCGATCTTCTGATCCAAGAGATTTTGGGTATCAGAGCCAGGGACTGAAGATCGTGATAATCACCGGGATGATCACGTTGTTTTTTCTCTAGCCCCGTAACAGGGAGAGCAGCACTGCCTGGGCTGCAAATACCCGATTTTCGGCCTGATCTAGCACGATGGATTGCGGGCTGTCAATCACCGCATCTGCGACCACCACATTTCGGCGCACCGGCAGGCAATGCATGAATTTTGCTTGATGGGTGAGAGCCATTTTCTTCGGGGTGATCATCCAGTTCTCGTCTTGGGAGAGAATTTGCCCATAGTGGCGGTAGCTCGACCAGTTTTTCACATACACAAAATCAGCATCCCGGAATGCCTCCTCCTGATCATAGGTCACCGTATGCCCGGCAAAAAAAGGAGCAGCCAGATCGTAGCCCTCGGGGTGGGTGATCACCAGGTTGTAGTCACTTTCACGCATCCACTCAGCGAAGCTGTTGGCGACTGCCTGTGGCAGGGCTCTGGGATGTGGTGCCCAGGACAAAACGATTTTTGGTTTTTCCAATTCCTTTTTCTCCTCAATCGTGAGCAGATCTGCCAGAGATTGAAGTGGGTGGCGGGTCGCGCTTTCGAGGCTCACAATGGGCACGCCGGCATATTTGAGGAACGCATTCAGGACCTGCTCCTGATAGTCTTCTTCCCGATTTTTGAGACCCGGAAATGAACGCAGTCCAATGATATCGCAATAGCGACCCATGACGGCTGCCGCGTCTTTCACATGCTCGGCAGTACCGCCGTTCATCACGGTACCATCTTGAAATTCCAACTGCCAGCCATCGGCTCCGATGTTCATGACGATACACTGGAGGCCCAGATTGGCCGCTGCTTTCTGGGTGCTGAGCCGGGTGCGGAGCGAGGGGTTGAAGAAGATCAGACCGAGGGTCTTTCCGACTCCTTTGTCCTGCCACCTCAGGGGATTTGCTTTGCATTCAGCACTCAGCCGAATCAATCCCTGGAAATCTTCGACATCAGATACAGCGGTAAAGTGGTGCATGGAGGGAAAACGTTGTCAGGTGTGAGGCTGGCAAAGATAGAAGAATGTTGGTTGTTGTCATCCTTCGTCTGCGCTCGGTCCACGGGGGCATCCCTCGTCTGCGCTCGGTCCACGGGGGGCATCCCTCGTCTGCGCTCGGGATGACAATTGACCTATATTTTCTCTTTGCTTTCTGAGCGCAGCTGTTTCTTTTGTCATGCTGAGCGAAGCTGTTTCTTTTATCATGCTGAGCCAAGACGAAGAATGCTCCCTTTGTCATGCTGAGCGCAGACGAA
>CAZLKP010000050.1:15897-16977 GCA_964560095.1 uncultured Bacteroidia bacterium | reverse complement strand
TTGGCTTCAACCTTGGCGAGAATGTTATTGATGAGGTTGTTGTGGTGAATTTTCGAGTCAATGCTGGACGGAGAATTTCGCCGAATGGCAGAAGTGATCAATCGGATACCGCCGACTTCGTAGATGGGCGGTTTCCATTCTGCCAGGACGATGAGCAGGCTCCCAAATTGATTCAGGCGGGGGTCCATCCCGGAGGTTGTTTTGAGCCCGCGACTCAACGTGAGGCGGATATGGGCATTGTCTCGCATACCATTGGCCTTCAGCGTTTTTACAATCGCTTCCCGGATCTCCGACCTGGAGGGAATATCGGTGAATGCCATGGCTTTCGCCGAGCGAATCATCCGGTCGAGGTGCTCATCCAGACAAAAAATTCGGCCGTCATACACACGGATGCCTTCCCAAACAGCATCGCCGCCTTGCACCGTAGAGTCAAACACGGAGACTTTGGCCTCCTTGCGGTGAACCAGTTCACCGCCAACATAGACGAGAATATCGTCGTTTTTGGGGTTGTATTGTTGCATACATCAGAATTCTCAGACAGAAATGGCAAAGGATTTCAGCGCCTCATAAGCCGGTATGGCCGACACCAGCAATGGCTGCAGATCCGGGCGAACCTCCCTGGATTTGGGCTCATACGGCGCGAAACCTGTAGACCGGTGAACATGGCTGTACCAGTAGCGTGCCCAAACACCATCTTCGGGGCGACCCCCTGCCTTCCAACTGAGCATGGCCTCGTCAAAGCCAACACCCATGGCCTCACAGGCTCCGCTCAATACTTTGTACGGATGTTTCAGAATCTCATTTCCATCCAAAACGACCGGACGATGGCCCTGTCGTTGCAACTGCTGATAGAGCTCCCATTGGTGGCTGATGCCGATGTCGCGCAGGTCTGGACGGGAAATGACTTTGCAGAAGGAATTGATCACCTCAGCCGGGTGGCGAATCAGAAAGATATTGATGCACTGCTCCAGCCAATCGGTGCGCAAGTTCACCAGATGATGGCTCATCTGCTTGCAAAATAACAACGGGCGATCCCAGTCTCCCTCCAGCATGCATCGGATCAACACTTCCCCATTCTGC
>CAZLKP010000050.1:0-15887 GCA_964560095.1 uncultured Bacteroidia bacterium | reverse complement strand
CGTGATGAGCGAGCGTCTCTTCTCTACCTGGATGGTCGATCCCTGTTTCTGCGAGATAATAGGCATAGAGTGGCTCATCCCACACCCGCATATCGCTGCGCTGGGCAAAGCTGTACATCAGCGCAGTCGAGATATTTCGGGGGCCCGACCATAGCTGGATGCAACGAAAATTACGCATCGGCAGGACGTTGCACGCATTTTCTGGCATTCTGTTCGATTTTTACGGAATTTCCCCTTCATCAAATAGATTTACACTGAAAATAACAGCGTAGCAGGGAAGAAACCTAGCCGCAGTTGCCCTTCTGCCAAAACGACTCAACTCTACTCCACATGTCCACATACATTCTCGCCCTTGATCAGGGAACCACCAGCTCGAGAGCCATCCTGTTTGACCACGACAGCCAGATCGTGGCCATGTCACAAAAAGAATTTACGCAGTTTTTCCCTCAGCCCGGATGGGTGGAGCATGACCCGATGGAGATCCTGGAAACCCAATTGGGCGTGGCGCAGGCTGTCCTGACCCGAAACCAGATTCACCCCTCAGAAATCGCTGCCATTGGCATCACCAACCAGCGTGAAACCACCATCGTCTGGGACAGAACCACCGGAAAGCCCGTGCACAATGCCATCGTGTGGCAGGATCGTCGAACCGCTACTTATTGCGACGAACTCAAGGCCCGGGGGCTTGAAGATCACGTCCGCAGCCAGACGGGCCTGGTCATTGATGCCTACTTTTCCGGCACAAAAGTCCACTGGATCCTCAAGCACCTGAGGGAAAACGACCCGAATCTCGACACCAGCAATCTGCTGTTTGGCACCGTCGATGCATGGCTAATCTGGCATCTCACCGGCGGACAAGTTCATGCCACCGACTACTCCAACGCTTCGCGCACGATGCTATACAACATCCGGGACCTCAAGTGGGACGATAAGATGCTCAGGGAAATGGACATTCCGGCTTCCTTGCTGCCGGAAGTACGGGCTTGTTCAGGGGATTTTGGCCAAACAGACCCGAAATGGTTTGGGGGGGTACCGATTCCCATTTCGGGGGTAGCCGGAGATCAACAGGCGGCTTTGTTTGGGCAGGGCTGCCACGAGGCCGGCATGAGCAAAAACACCTACGGAACCGGCTGCTTCCTGCTCATGCACACCGGCGAAGAATTTGTGGGTTCTGAGAATGGCCTGCTCACAACCCTTTGCTGGGGGCTAGACGACCAGGTGAATTATGCCCTGGAAGGCTCTATTTTCATTGCCGGAGCAGCGATTCAGTGGTTGCGGGATGGGCTAAAAATTCTGGATGAAGCTCCCGACTCCGAATACTATGCCGAAAAACTGGACGACAACGAAGGGGTGTATGTGGTGCCGGCCTTTGCCGGATTGGGGGCACCTTATTGGGATATGTACGCACGAGGTGCCATTTTTGGCCTGACCAGAGGCACCACCAAGGCTCACTTGATCCGTGCCACCTTGGAGTCGCTGGCCTATCAGACCCGGGATGTGCTCGATGCCATGCGCCGGGATTCCGGGAAGGAGATTGCCACCCTCCGCGTGGATGGAGGGGCTTCGGCCAACAATGTCCTCATGCAGTTTCAGGCAGATATCCTTGGCACAACTGTGGAGCGCCCGAAAGTTCTGGAAACGACCGCCCTGGGGGCAGCCTACCTCGCAGGTCTCGGCGTGGGCTACTGGCAAAAGGAGGAGCTCAACAAAGTCTGGCAATCAGATGCCGTATTTGAACCGCAGATGGAGGACTCACGGAAAGAAAAGCTCTACCGTCAATGGCAAAAAGCAGTGAAACGCAGCATGAACTGGATCGAAGAGTAAAGAAATTGCTTTTTTCATTCCAACCATCAACCTCTGCAGGATATCTTTCGTACAAAAGTTTATCCCACGCGGGGACTTCATTTACAACATGCAGATTACATGACAATGGGAGCGGGAATTAGTGTGCTATTAATGTTTGGACTAGCCTTCTTGATGCTGGCCTCGTATTGGACGGTCTTTGAAAAAGCCGGAAAACCTGGATGGTATGCACTGATTCCTTTGTGGAATATTTATCAGATGGTAAAACTTGCAGGCATGTCGGGGTGGTCCATGCTCTTGCTGTTTGTTCCCATTGTGAATCTATTTTATGCCTTCGGTCTCAATATGCGGATTGCCCGCAATTTCGGCCAAAGTGAAGGCTTTGGCGTCGGGCTCACCCTGTTTGGGTTATTTTTCTGGCCTCTTCTGGCCTTTGGCCCGGCAGAATATGTTGGTCATCCTGCCCACATCCGCAAACGAACAACTGATCAGGACGGCAACAGCTTATACCAGAACGAAGATGGTGACTGGGTGGAAGAGATTCCACTCAAAGAATGGTAGGCCCATTTCCCACGTTCATGCATCGTTTTTCCGGTTCCACGGTCTTTGTTTCATCCACAGGCCGCGGATCATCGTATCATAGCCGGTAGCATGAAAGCTTTTTTCTCCTCACACACCCTGATTATTCTGGCCATATTCCTTGGAATATCGACCATGTCAGGGCGTGCTTCGGCACAGCAAAACGACCTGGATCAGCTGCGGGACATGGTGTTGGATGCTGAAGAATTTCTGAACCATTCCTCTACCCTTGCTGCCGAAAAAGCTTCGCAGGCCATTACCTTTGCCCTTTCTTTAAAAAAATCCAACGAGCCTGGCCTCAATCTCCGTGCTGTTTCGCAGCAAGAGGTTCGGGCCTATCTCATTCTGGGAGATGCTTTCCGCAAGGAGCTCAATGACCGCAAGGCCGTCAAATATTACCGGCAAGGCTATAACCTCGCCGACGCCATCGAAGATAGCAACCTGCGAAACCTGGCCGATGAGAAGCTGTCTTCCATGGGTAAATCGCCGGAAGACTTCAACAGCAAGCTTTCCAACTTCGGGAGACAGATCGTCGAGGATCTGGAGGCCCTGGTAGAAGAGGGAAAAATGGATGAGGAAGTGAAAGAAGGAGCAGAGAATGCCACGCTCTCTGTCCTGGAATGGCAGGCCCGGCAGGCAGAAAAAAGAGGCAATTACGCCAAGGCCATTCAGCTTTTTGAACAAACCCTCCCCTATTACCTGTCTGTCCAGGATACCCTCACCTATCGATTCACCTGTGGACAAATTGCTTCTTTGTACTCTCTCCTTGGCAATGCCTCTGAAGCAAACAGATACCAAGGACTTGCCAATCCCGAAAGGCCCTCCGCCATCAGCGCAGCCTCTCCCGCTTCCATCCCCGATCCCATAGAAGACCTGAAGGACCTGGTAGAGGAATCTGAGGCCAGGGAAGTGGAGTATGTCCGACAGAAGCAGGCGACCGAGCGGGAGCGACAGACCTACCTCGAGGAAGCTGAGGCCCTGATGCGAACCGGAAACGTAGAGCAATCGATCGCCTCGCTACGAAGGGCCTCTCAAATGCAGGATCGCATCGCAAGACTGGAACGACAGCGACAGATGGATTCCGTTGAGAATGCTCACTTCATCGAATCCCAGCTGCAGGAAATCGAATTGCTGACCAAACAAAAAGAGCTGCAGGAACAAAAAATCAGAGCGACTTCCCGAACCCGCAACTTCCTTGTGCTGGCTTCCGGACTCATTCTGGCTATCGCTGCTCTGATTACCTACCTGTTTTTCACCAAAAAGAAAGCACACAAAACCCTCGCCGACACCTATTTCCAGCTCAATAAAGCCCATGAAGACCTGAAAGTGACCCAGACCAAACTTGTGGAAGCCGAAAAAATGGCCTCACTGGGACAGCTCACAGCAGGGATTGCTCACGAAATCAACAACCCAGTCAACTTTATTTCCGGAAATCTCCATCCCCTTCGCGAAGACCTCAATGATCTGATGGAAGTTCTGGCCCTGTACGAATCTACCATCCAAAGCCAGGGGCTGGGGCAGCAATTTCGTGAGGTTCTGGAAAAACAGGATCAACTGGACCTGGATACCGTCCGGGAAGAAATCCGCGAACTCATGTCCGGAATTGAGGAAGGCGCTACCCGCACCTCCGAAATTGTGCAGGGCCTCCGCACCTTTGCCAGGATGGACGGCGGAGAACCCCAAATCTTCGACCTTCACCAGGGCATTGACTCTACCCTGGCCTTGCTCAAAAACCAACTGGGAGAAATTGAGGTGATTCGGGACTTTGGAGAGATTCCACCCATTGAGGGGTACGCCAGCAGAATCAATCAGGTGTTCATGAACCTGTTTTCCAATGCCATCCAGGCGATGCCGGCGGGTGGATGGCTGCGAATCAAAACTTCATATGACGGGGATGGCTTTGTCAACATCGCAGTTCAGGACACAGGAGAGGGGATTCAGGAAGACGTTCGCCAGCGGATTTTCGAGCCCTTTTTCACCACCAAGGATGTCGGGAAAGGAACAGGGCTAGGACTCTCAATCAGTCTTGGGATCGTGCAGCAGCACCATGGGAACATCATCATCGAAAGCCAGCTCGGCCACGGGACACTGGTTGTGGTGCGTCTTCCTGACATTCAGCCAGTATCAGCGTAACAGAATTTTCCCACCCAGCATTTTCTCTCCCTGACGCAGCCTGACAAAATAGGCCTGCCGTGGCCATGGGCCAACATCAATCTGTATCACAGAAGCACGGTCCTGCACATGAGCCATGATTCTTCCATGCAGATCCATTACATCCACTTCCGCTCTACGGCTCGGATCAGGCACCTGAATCACGAGTTGATGTTGCTTGATGTACCAGGTGAGCCTGGAATTATCGGGATTGGAAACAGAAGCCAGCGGATCAACAAAAAAGATTTTTCTAAAGGTATAGACATAGTCACCGCTCCGCTTGCCATCGTGATTGGAAGCCACAGCCGCGACAAAAAATTCTACGTCGGCTGTGAGCGAATCCGGCGGAAGCCAGGTCAGGATCCAACTTCCTTCATCAGAAGCAACCTGAGCCGTATCGTGCATCAGATACGTGAATGCATCTTCCGCTTTGATCTGGGTAAATTCATCTTTCTCCCAGGAGCCTGCGGCCAGGTTTTCATTTAGCGTTCTCGCACTGATGGAAAAGCCATAGGCGTTCATGGTATCCTGCACAACCTTCAGGCTAAGCCTGAAGGGCTGTCCTGGAACAAACTGGCTTTGCTCGGTCCCTTCGAGGCTGACAGCCCCGGGACCGCTGTTGAGCTGATATGAATTATGGCAATAGCCATTGAAGCAGGTGAGCTCTCCGGGCGCGCCGGTACGGCCTGCAGGCGGGCCATCTGAGTAGCTGGACAAAAGAACGGCAAAAGGAATCAACAGGAGCGTCCACAAGGGCAAATAGCAATGCAGAAGCTTCATATTAGTAGGTTAAGGGCGTTTTACAGATCATTTAACGCCAAAACCGGGCCGAGTTGTTACGGGTGTAAGGAATATTTAGTATCCGCTTGACCAATCGTCTCCCCTCGGATCCGCGCCAGTTTCCAGCTTTCCATCCATTCGCACCAGAATGGCATCCACCCGCCCGATAGGGCTGCGAATTGAGACAGTATGGCCCATGGATTCGAGCTCCCGGATCAATGTCGGAGGGAAGGCATCTTTTTCGCAAGAAATCTGATCGGGCCGCCATTGGTGATGAAATCTCGGTGCCAAAACCGACGCCTGCATGCCCATGTCGTAGTCCACCACGTTCACAATGTTCTGAAACACAGAGGTAATAATGGTAGAACCGCCAGGTGTTCCCACCACCATCAGCAAGGAATCTCCCCTGGTTACAATGGTCGGTGTCATGGAGCTGAGCATCCGCTTGCTGGGAGCAATGGCATTAGCCTCTGCCCCAACCAGGCCATAAAGATTCGGCACGCCAGGTTTGGAGCTAAAATCATCCATCTCATTATTCAGAAAAAATCCGGCCCCATCGACCAACACACAGCTACCATAGCCACCATTGAGGGTGGTCGTAACAGAGACAGCCATGCCATGTGCATCCACAATCGAGTAATGCGTAGTTTGTGGGGATTCCATGACCGGAAAAGTGCCGGCTTCAACGCTGTCGCTGGGTGTCGCCCGCTCCGGATCAAAACTGGCCATTCTGGCTGAAGCGTATGACCGATCTGTCAATTCCGGAACAGGAACTGGCCAGAAATCCATATCTCCGAGATGCTTCGCCCGATCGGCATACACGCGGCGTTCGGCCTCCACCATCAGATGAACCTGATCCGCATCGTGCCAGTCATAGTCTTTCAGAGCGTAGGGCTCCATCATATTCAGCAACTGCATCAAGGCAATGCCTCCGCTTGAAGGCGGCCCCATGGAGATCACCTCCACATCGCGGTAGGTTCCGCGAATGGGTGCCCGCCACACAGCCTCATAGTCCAGCAAATCCTGATGGGAAATCATGCCATGTCCACGCTCCATCTCAGCCACGATGCTGTCGGCCACCCATCCCTCGTAAAATCCGGCAGCCCCAAAATCTCGGATCGCTGTGAGTGTGCGAGCCAGATCAGACAGATGAATGGAATCGCCGGCCTGGAAGTCTTCCTTTAACCACCATGCGGAAGGCTGATCGTTGACTTGACGAAAGCGTTCCTGCTTGGCGTTGAGAGCAGCTGCTTCTTTTTCGGTGAGGACAAAGCCCTTTGCTGCCAGATCCATGGCCGGTTGAATCAGCGTGGCCCAATCCAGGTTCCCCAGCGAATCTTGAGCGGCCCACATACCAGCCACCGAGCCTGGTACCCCTGCTGCCAGATGGCCCAGTGTGCTGAGATCCGGCACCACATTGCCGGCGGAGTCCAGATACATGTCACGGAAAGCCGCCGCCGGGGCTTTTTCCCGAAAGTCAATCGTATGGATGCTACCATTGGCATTCCTCGTCACCAGAAAGCCGCCGCCACCGATATTCCCGGCCTGAGGATACACCACTGCCAACGCCATGTGGACTCCCACGGCTGCATCAATGGCATTGCCGCCGCGCTTCAGAATCTCCACCCCAACCTCCGTAGCTAGCGGGTGTGCAGATACCACTGCGGCATGATCGAAGATGTTGCCGACGGTCGGTCCTTCTTGGCAAGAGTGAACCATGAAGGACAACGCCAACAAGCTGAAGAGAAAGAAATGTCTTAATGTCATGGATGCGAAACTAAGGAATCGGACGGAAACGTGTGACAATGCCTAAGATGAGGTTGATCGTTGTAGTCTTCTCGGCAATGAGAAAAAGAATGTCGTCGCCATCAGGCCTATATCGAGCACAAACTAGTCGAGCATGAGGCTGCCATCAGGCAAGCCGATGGGAATGAAAAAGAATCACTGCAGACTCAGTGATACCTTCAAGAAATCAGAAGTTTTACAAAAAATTTCCAATCCACCCGACAGCAAGGAGTTTTTTGTCCGAAAAGGGGTAGTTGCGAAAGATTTTGAGACAGACTGGCGTTGGGGGCAATGCTAAAAACAACCCCTAAACACTTACAAATGGCATTTGATACATGAATTTTTCGTCTTCAATTAAGCTTACAATAAAATCGGCTAAATCGGCACGGCTAATTTTTGTACTTGTATTTACACCTACCCAACCTACACGATAAGTTCCTACCTTCGGGTCGTTGGTTAATCTTGGACCTCTTACAATGGTCCATGTCAAACCACTTTTTTTCAATACCTCGTGGTGTTTAATAGCATCATTCAAAACCTTGGGAACTGCAATTTTCATTATCGTTCGGATAAGTTTATCAGCAAATTTGGGTTCGTCTTTTTCAGGAAAAGGTAAACCTCCGCCCGACAAGGAAATTATCCTTTCAACATTTTTTTCTTTCATTGACTGCACGATATTTTTTGTGCCGTCGGTTTGTAACCATTCAGGAGAACCTTTGACATGTCCGAATAAACTTACAACAATATCACAGCCTTCAACAACCTGTCGAACATCCTGGATATTGAGAACGTCGCCTTTGACAACCTCCAACTTCATATTTTTTTGACTAATTTTTTGTGGATTTCTGGCCAAGGCTTTTACTTCGTAACCCTTTTCAAGAGCCTCTGTTAAAAAGTGCTGACCCGTCTGACCCGACGCACCAAATAATGCAATTTTCTTTTTCATTATATTTTGCTTCTCAGTGTTAAAAAATTAGCTTCTAATTGTTCAAATGGCATATAACCACTCCCTATTTTATAGCGTTTACCATTGATTTCCATAAATACAGTAGGAAAACCCGTTACGCCAAGTGCATTGGATTTTTCAAAATCAATCTGTGCTAAATTAGTATATTTTGGCTCTTTCATTTTTAGTCCAAACCCTTCTGCATCTATGCCAAATTTTGATGCAATAGCACCATAAGCATCTAAATTTTCAGGCTCAATGCCATCATAATAAATCGCTTTTTGCAGTTCAGCAGCAAATTGAACGCTGTGTTCTTCATCTACTTCTTTAACAACCGACAAAGCAATTGAAGGTGGAATAGATGTGAAAATAGCGGTGCCTTTTTTCAAGGTTTCGTTTAAAAATACATTTCCAAACTGTACGCCTGTCGCATTTTCCACATCTTTGTAGGCCCAACGTATGTAGGATGCAACTTCGCCAATGGGTCCGATCCTGCTACCTGTTATCATTCCGCCAGAAACGACTTCAAAATTTAGACTGTCCTTATACTTGTCGTGAAATGCTGTCATCACAGGCGAAAAGCCATAACACCAGCCGCACAATGCGTCATATACGTATAAAAAAACATTTTTCATCTTTTGTTAGATTATGTTGTGAAGATATGTAGTTTTGTGGTACGGTAAAATATGGCAGTACTAACCTTTTTGTAAGTATGGAAAGAGAAGCATTAAAAGTAACGGCAAAATGCCCCATAAGAACCACAACAGAGTTACTTGCTGGAAAATGGAAATTGATGATTTTGTTTCAGTTAGCCCCACAACCTTTAAGGCTTTCGGAGTTGAAGCGAGCCATTCCTGACATAAGTGAAAAAATGTTGATACAGGAATTGAAAACGCTATGCGAGAATCACTTGGTAATTCGTAAAAACTTTGGCGAAGTACCCCCAAGAGTTGAATATAAGTTAACATCTATTGGACACAAGGTAATGCCTCTTATCGATGAGATGAGAAAGTTTGCCATTGAATACGAAAACGAAATTATTGGAAACTCAAAATCCACAAAATAATGACGAGAGTTTTCATAACAGGAGCAACAGGAAATGTTGGCATTGAAATTTTGGCGGCTCTAAAAAAGTTAGACCACCCTGTAGAGATAGTCACAGGTGTAAGGAATACCGAGTTTGGTAATGAGAAATTGACAGATTTCAATGTTAGTAAAGTTGCGTTTGACTTTACAAACATTGAAACATTTTTACCGGCACTTCAAGGCATTGATATACTTTTTTTGCTTCGACCACCACAAATTTCAAATGTAAAAAAATACTTTGTACCTCTTATCCATGCAGCAAAAAAAACATTAGTAAAGCATATTATTTTTTTATCGGTGCAAGGTGTCGAGAACAGTAAAATAATCCCTCACCATAAAATAGAAAAACTAATTATAGAGAGTAAAATTCCGTTTACATTTTTACGACCTGCTTATTTTATGCAAAATTTTACAACCTCCTTACACAAGGACTTAGTACAAAACCACCGTATTTATTTACCAGCAGGAAATACCAAATTTACCCTCATTGACGTATCAGATGTCGGTGCTGTTACAGCAAAAATATTAACAGAACCACAAAAACACACAAATAAAAGTTATGAGTTAACCAATCGCGAAACACTGACATTTACAGAAATGGCTGAAAAAATCAGCGAAGGCATTGGAAAACCAATAAGATTTATTTCGCCAAATTTACTACAATTCTTTTTGACAAAACGAAAAGAGAATTTGCCAACCATGCTAATTTTAGTAATGATAATGTTACATTATTTACCAAGATTTCAACAGATACCCAAAACAACAGATTGGGTAAAAACCATAACAGGTCATGAAGCAAAATCTTTTAAAGAGTTTGTTCAAGACAATAAAAAAGGACTACGCTAGCAAAAGCAATGCCACTAAAACAACTAAGTTTTCGTGCAACGTCGGCTATAAGCAATTGGGTTTAGGTGCTTAAATAAAAAGTATTGAATGGAATAAAGGTCATTACTAAACTGAGTAGATAGGGCAAATAATCCCCAACTACTCAGAGCCACTGTCTGTTGCAAAACGGGCGTAGTATTCAGCTTGATTTGTCATGAATATTCACTGCAAAGATGCCAAAGAGCCGCATAGGGCAAAAAGCTTCGCGGACTTAGCGTCTTCTTTTCGCGACTTTGCAATAAAGAATCGTCACCTCCCCGGAAACTCATACACGAATCCGCCGGTCACGGTGAGGAAATTCAACCAGTTTTTGACATAGCCGTCTCCGGGTCCCGGATCGTCATCAGAAGTGCCGACCGCTCCGCCGCCGAGGTAGCGCAGGTTCAGAAAGAAGCCGACCTCATCACTCAGTTTGAGTCCCTGTCGCAGACTGGCATCCAGAATGGCACCAACCACTTCGTTGTCGCTGCCATTGAGGTAGCTGATCGGTGCGTAGAACCCATCAGCTTCAATCTCGGTGTAGGTGAGGGCGTTGGGTCGGTAGCGGGTACGAAACTTCAGGATCGGTACCGGGCCGATGTCGCGGTTGCTCCGAAACAGGGTGCCGTCGGTAGATTCGAAGGAAATGGTGGCATTCCGGATTTGCAGGGATGCCCCCAGTGCAAAATCGAATTTGTCGTTATTCGGCATCAGCTCCTTCATGTAGCTGGCACGGAAAAAGGGGAAATTATACAGGAAATCCACACTGTTGCCCGCCGGAAAGGTGAGCTCATCAATCGTGAGGTCGCGGGAAAGCAAGGCCGTGGATTCGAGACGCAGCGGCTGATAGAGCAATGTGATCGTATGCCGCTCCTTGATCTCCAGTTCCAGTGACAATCGGCTCACTGGAAAGAGTACATCCTGCCCGCCTTCGGTCACGTAATTAATCTCCGAACCGCTGTTGCTGAACTGGATGTTGTGTGCGAGGACACCCACAAAGCCGAGTTCGGCAACACCGCGGAATGTGAAATTGGAGTCTCTGGGTTCAGAAGAGGAGTTCTGGGCAAATCCGCTGAAGGACAAGAACAAAAAGAGGACTGGGAGAGAAAGTTTTTTATGGCTCATCCTATTAGGCTTTACAGAATTTGATCAAAATGATAAACTCCTATCATTTCAACCCGATAAGGAATGAAAGTGTTCTCACACCTAAGTAACCCGCAAGCTTAACTCCTTTACCCGTCGCATTCCAATGACTCTGATCAATTCGCCGTTTCCCCACTCCTGCCCCATCGGTTTCGCTGCTTGACTCTCATCCTTTCTTCCTGCACATTCACAAAAATACCCCCATTGCATGCGGCCATTTATCATTCTTTTTCTGGCTCCTGCCCTCTTCGCCTGCCATCCAGCAGAAAAATCATCCACCACGCCCCCCAACATCGTCCTGATTCTTGCCGACGATCAGGGCTGGGGAGATCTTTCGATGAATGGAAATCCGATGGTAACAACGCCGGCTCTGGACTCTCTGGCAGGAAGTGGAGCGGTGCTGGATCGCTTTTATGTCTGTGCAGTGTGTTCCCCGACGAGAGCCGAGCTTCTCACCGGGCGATACTATCCCCGAAGCGGTGTCTATAGCACTTCAGCAGGGGGAGAACGCATCGACCTGGATGAAACCACCCTGGCCGATATCCTCCAGCAACACGGCTATGCTACCGGGGCTTTCGGCAAATGGCACTCCGGCATGCAGCCGCCCTATCATCCCAATTTCCGGGGCTTTGACGAATTCTACGGCTATTGCTCCGGTCACTGGGGCAGCTATGTCGATGCCATGCTGGAGCACAACGGCAGGCTTGTTCAATCCGAAGGCTTTCTTACCGATGTGCTGACCGACAAAACCATCGAATTTATTCAGCAACACCAGGAGCAACCATTTTTCGCTTACCTGCCCCTGAACACGCCCCATAGCCCCATGCAGGTGCCGGATCGCTGGTGGGCCAAATTTGCCGATATGGCATTGCCTGACCATCGATATGCCAGTCGCGAACAAATCGACCACACCCGAGCGGCCTATGCCATGACCGAAAACATCGATTGGAATGTTGGTCGTGTCACCAATACACTCACCGAACTTGGCCTGGCAGCAAATACCATTGTGATCTACCTCTCCGACAACGGCCCCAATGGCTGGCGCTGGAACGCCGGAATGGAAGGAATAAAAGGCCATGTCAATGAAGGGGGGGTGCGCAGCCCGATGATCATCAACTGGCCAAAAACCATCAAACCGGGAACGGTGATGTCTCAGATTTCCTCTTCCACAGATCTCCTGCCCACCCTCCTGGACCTTGCGGATATCGAGCATTCAACTGGTTTGTCCCTGGACGGACAAAGCATAGCCCAACATCTGAATGGGGGCGTTGATGGTAATCGGGAAAGAATCATCGTCAATCACTGGCGCGACAAAACGAGCGTTCGGAGCCAGCGTTTTCGATTAGACGAGGAAGGGAAGCTCTTCGACATGGACCAGGATCCCGGACAGACCACAGATCTGTCGGACGAACATCCAGCGATCGTTTATCAACTGACAGAAGCAGGAAAGGAATACGAAACCTCGGTCCTGACGGAATTGCCGGAGGAAGATCTGCGCCCCTTTCCCGTCGGACATCCAAAAGCCCGATTTGCCCAGCTTCCCGCCAGAGATGGCATCGCCCACGGCCACATTGAGCGCTCCAACCGCTGGCCCAATTGCTCCTTCTACACCAACTGGATCAGTGAATCCGATTCCATCACCTGGGACGTCGAAAGTTTGTCGGAAGGCGAATGGGAGGTCACCCTACACTACACCTGCCAACCCGAAAACACCGGGTGCACCATTCGCCTCAGCTCTGGGAACCACTCGGTAGAGACCGTGATTTCGGAGGCGTTTGATCCGCCCCTTCGCGGGATGGAACACGACCGCTATGAGCGCGGCGAATCCTACGTCAAAGACTGGAAAACGGTGAGCCTGGGCCGCATATCCTTGCAACCCGGACCCACCGCCCTGTCGCTCACTGCCCCCGACATGCCGGGAACTGCTGCGATTGATGTCAGAATGCTGATGCTGACCAGGGATTAATGCCGTCCCCAAAGTTGCACGGTTGCTCTGCTGCGAGTCCGGTTATCGGTGTCGTATATGAAAACCACCTTGGTGATGATGCGATTGTTGCCGGGCAAGTCGAATACTCGACTTTGGCCGCCCCTTCGGATGTTTTGTCGCACATTGAGCATTTGCTCCTGACCGTTTCGGTAGTGAATCACGACGCGATTGAGGTCAATGGGGCCATGCTTCACGCGAAGCTGAAGGGCTTTGAAGCTGCCTTCCCGAGCAGTGACCATGATGACATCACGATCCATGCGGAAGTTGACCTTCTTTGTTCCGAGCAGTTCCCAGCGACCCGGCTGGTGAACCGGATGATGGGCAGAAGCTGTCGGGATCACAAGAGCAAGGAGAAACAGCAGAGAAAAGAAGCGGGAGATGAATGTTGCGGCGTTCATTTGTTGGATGTTGAAAAGTGAGACGGTTTTATGTCAGACATGGAAGGCGGATTGAGCTTCCGTTCACAGCAGTTAGAGCTTCACTTTTCCCGGATGTTTAATGAATATGGGTCAGATTGAGCCAGCGTGTCGATGAAGGGGAAATGCGTGAGGGGAAATGCGGTTTTGGATAGTCGGTAGTGGTGCTAGAGTACGGGTTCACACCAAGGGCTCAAAGGGCACACAAAGGTCTCGAAGGGGTTTGGTTCCAGTCTCGCCTCTCGCAGTCTCGCCTCTCACTTCACTCCCTTCACCATTCGGTCTCTGCCGTTCAGATCCTGTCGTAGTTCTACTTCCTGAAAACCTGCCTGCTGGATGACCTGCACCGTTTCCGGGCCCAGAGATGCATTGATTTCCAGCATGAGCCAGCCGCCATTCCGCAGCCATTGCTGCGCCCGTTCTGCAATCGCCCGGTAAAATGCCAGGGGATCTTCCTGGGGAGCAAAAAGTGCCAGATGAGGGTCGTGATCCAGCACCAGAGCGGTCATCTCCTCTTTGTCGCCTTCGGTGACATAAGGCGGATTGGAAATCACCAGATCCAGATCGGAGAATGTCTTGCTGGAAGTAGAAAACAGGTCAAGTTCATGGAAGTCAACCACAGCCTTTTGCTCCTCAGCGTTGCTTGCGGCCACTTCCAGGGCTTTTTCAGACACATCCATGGCGGCGGCCTGAATGGGAATCCCTCTGGTGGTCCATTCTGAGGCAAGTGAAACCGCGATACACCCACTACCCGTTCCGATGTCCAGAAAACGGATGATTCCATCCACAGGCCTGATGGATTGAAGGGCCCATAGAACAAGCTCTTCCGTTTCCTGGCGGGGAATGAGCACATGCTCATTGACCTGAAATTCCCGACCGAAAAAATGCGCCAAACCCGTGACATGCTGGATGGGTTCGCCGGCGAGTAGCCGCTGAGTGGCGGAATCCAGCGGAGCATCCCAGTCTGCCTGCCACGGGGCATCTGGCTGCAGCTGCCAGGACTGCCAGGATGTGCCTGTCACGTGCTCCAGCAGGAGCTTGGCGACGCTGTTGGCCTCTTCCTGCTCATAGCGACTGGTCAACTGCTGGCGCAACTCGTGATATTTCCGGGGAAAATCGTGGAGAATCATCGTAACCTTTTTTCTGGCTGGCATTAGGCTCATAAAACAACGGAAAAAAACGCTGGCGCCGCGGGTTTTCCACAACAACCGCATCAATGAAATCTCTCATCATCACCGGAATTATCCTGTTGCTGTCCCTGCCGCAGATCCTCGAAGCACAACCACACACCCGCCCGGACGATCATTTTTATCGCCGCAAAATCGTCAACCGTATTGACCTTCGGGAAAAGATGAATCGGCCAATCGTGTACCGCCAAAGTGCCTACTATGGTTCCAATGGCCAGCAACCTTCCGAAGGACTCATCGCTGCCCTGCTGGAAGGCCTGGAAGATGGCAGATATACCGCCTACGACCCGGAAGATCTGTCCCGCCCGATGAGTTATGCCGAAGTGCTGGCGCGAATGAAGGAATTTGAGGGCCAGCTTTCCGGCGCGGAAGAAAGCATGTGGGAGGAGGAAGAGCCTGTCTGGCTGGACGATACGGACGATGGATTTATCACGGCCGATGATCTCACTTCCGGACTGGATCGTGAACCCCTGGAGTGGGAAACAGCAGCCAATCAGGAGCCGGATCTTGGTCCGTACGAACAAGTCGTGCAGGTAGTGGAAGACCGCATTTTTGATAAGTCCCGCAGCGAAATGATCTATCGCCCGGATTATTTTCAGCTCATCTGGACCGATCCCGGAGAGACGCTTCCGGAGAAATATCTGGCCTGCTTCAAGTTTACCGAGGTAGCCGAAACACTGGAGGAAGTCCCCTGGCACAATCGCTTTAACGATGCAGAATTCCGGAATTTGCGTGAAGTCTTTGAGCTTCGGATGTTTCACGGCTTCATCACCGAAGTGTCAGGCATGGGCGTTCGCACCCTTCCTGAAGCCGAATATCGTCGTCAACAGCTGGTGGAATTTGAGCATCATTTGTGGAGTTATTGAGGAGGGAAAGAGTCAAAGAGGAAAAGAGTTAAGAGGGGAAGAGGGAATAGGGAATAGGCAAATGGTCGAATCCTAAACCAGGTTGACAGTTGAACTCAGTAAGAACTGGAATAAGTTGTCAAATAACGCATGTCCTGAAATAGGTTGACAGAGAAGGTAGGCTGATAGAATGGATCATGAGCAGGCATGCTTAGTGGACCTCAACGACATGATGTGCGTGGCGTTGGCCTGTGGGGCTAGGGCCTTTGGCCACATCAGGTGGTTGAGGAGGCGATTCGCCCGTGGGCCTGTGGC
>CAZLKP010000049.1:1537-17138 GCA_964560095.1 uncultured Bacteroidia bacterium | reverse complement strand
CTCAAATCCTTTTTGTTGGAATTGAGAGAATCTTTGTAAATTTGCAAGCCATTGCTGAAAAGCGATGCTTCTTCGGGATGTAGCTCAGCCAGGTTAGAGTACTCGTCTGGGGGGCGAGGGGCCGGCAGTTCGAATCTGCCCATCCCGACTCAAAGTGACTCACAGTGCCCTGTGGGTCGCTTTTTTGTTTCTCCGGTGACACACACCCGAAACCCGACGATAAGAGAAACTCAATTCTGCCACGCTTTGGTCTTGTGACATTTCGTTCATTTCAGCATATTGAAAAGAATGATTCCCTTCCTATGCTTCATGCTGCTCGATTTCTTGTAGTCTTGCTGATCACCGTCACCATGACGGTCGGCTGCCGATCCGGAAAACTGGGCCCGGAAGAATCCCAGAAAAGCCAGATTCGCTTTGGCTCAGGCGGTGGATTTACCGGTGCTGTACATACCTATGCCCTGCTCAACTCAGGCAGACTCTACGAGCACAACTCTATGGGTCCCGACAGCTTTGCCTTTGTCCTGGAAGTGCCAAAGGTGAAAACAAAAGCCCTCTTTGAAGAAGTCAAAGGCATGCGCCTTGATACACTCTCCTACCACACCTATGGCAATTATTATCACTTCCTCGAATGGCGGAAAGGTGCCGACTTCTCCAGAGTCACCTGGTCCACCGACGATTCCAAAGCCCCCGAAGCATGGCCCAAACTTCTGCGCAGGCTCAAAGGCCTGGCTACACCAACTGAATAATTCCGATGACTATGTCCAGATTTACTCTTCTTATGGCTCTTCTGGTCTGTGTAACATATTCAATACATGGACAAAACCACCACGGTTTTCAGCATAAGCGCAAAGCATAAATCACTCCTGCTCCACAAACCGCACCAATTCCGGTGTTTTCTTCCGAAGCTCATCAGACGCATACCGTGCTTCCCGGCAGCCACTTTGCCCCGGCTCCCGGTACGCCTGAAGAGATCCGCAACCGAACAGAACAGGTCCTGCCGGATATCGAGGTCATCTATGACCAAGCAACGGGAACCCCATTTGGGTGAGCGGAAAAAGTGGGGAGTCTTTGCCCGCTTTTGCAGATGAAGAAGTCCGAAAGTCGGCAGCCATTCATCGGATCCAGGCAGCCATACCCTTCCTGCCGATTCAGGATGTATCTGAAGAACTAGCCTACATGAATTCCGAGTGGGATCCTCAGGGAATCGCCCATCTGCGGTTTCAGCAGGTATTTCAAAACATCCCGGTGAGGAATGGTGAGATCAGGGTCCATCTGTATCCTGATGGTCAATACATCATCAATGGCCGCCCCGGAGCTATCAGCTCACCGCCTGCAACCTCCCCTACCCTATCTTCCTCAGACGCAGCATCCATCGCCCTCGCCAATGTCAACCTGCATCATGCCTTCAACAGGATCTCATCGACGACAACTACAGATATCGAGTACTGGGATATTGGCGTTTTGAGGGCTTGGGATAACAGCACCGACTATTTTAGTGATGGATTGATCACCAAAATTTTCTCCAGCCTGGATCAGGGCGAAAGTGTGGGCAACCCCGTCTTTTCCACCAACTCTCCCAATGTGATTGCCTTCGATTACATCAACTCACTCACAGGAGAAAATTCTATTCTGGCGGCCAACATTGAGCTCGGACAAATCGGCACTATCTTCACCCAATCAGTTCTCGGCGTTCTGGCGTATTCCAACACAGACGATAAGATCATTTTCAATGCAGAAGACACACAGGGGAATGAGGTAGTAGGTGTCATTGATCTGGCTGTAGACAAAATCAACGCAGCGGGATCCCAGGCCTCTGTCCTGATTCCAGATGCGAAGTGGGGTATTTGGATTGCTCAGGGGAGTCGCGACATCAATCTGAGCCAGGATCTCCAGGCATCGGAGCTATAGATAGAAGCATGGCCAAACCCCACCAGCGGCACCCTGATGGTCAATTTCGGAGCAATCCATGCCCCTTCCGACACGATCACCCTCTACGACCTGGCCGGCAAGGTCATCATTCAGGACCCATGGAGCGGACCAGAATCATCCCGAACCTTGAAATTCAGCTATCTACCATCGGGGATTTACCTGCTGGAGGTGGTGTGCGACGAAGGGCGAAAAACCTTGAAGGTGGAGAAACGATGAGTATCCGAAGGGTGAGTTTTCAGGGTTTCGCTCGGAAAAATTCGTATTCAAATGATCGAATGATTTCACTTCAGTCGTAAGAAATCAGCCGAACCTTGCCCAATAACGCCACCAGTGTGGCACACAGAAACCGGAAGATCAGCAACATCTGATCTTCAGGTTTCTCCGTTTGGGAAGCATCTCAGCCGTTCATACAGGGGGAATGACAGACCTGCCGCGCATGGAAACGAATCGCGAAGCCCCGTGACCTTGGCTCCCGGCGGTCTTCAACCTATAAACAATTCGCCCGGACATTGCCGGCTCCTTGCAATCCCGGATGTAAGGAAGACGAATTTGTAGGTATGAACTCTTGTCGAAAGAATCCCACATTTATTGAAGTAATACCGATGGCTCCGCATCCGCCAGTGATTGTGTCATCCATTTCCATTACCATCCGACAAACACAAGGGGATCAAGCGTGAGAGAAAGCAATACATAACAGATCGTCGATGAATTTTCTCATCCAGCCCAAAACGGTTAACCTTGGACATTCAGTGAACTCCCTTTTTGTAAGTACCAAACTCCCTGTATTCTTCCATATCCTCCTGATTGAAGACGAGGACGGAGACGCCATGGCTATCGAGGAGAAACTCCGAAGTTCAGAATTGCGGCCTTTTCAGCTAGAACGGGCCTCAACCCTGGCCGAAGGCATTCAGACCCTTCGCGAAACATCGGAAATCAACATTGTCCTGCTGGACCTCCACCTCGAAGATTCCGGTGGTCTTGAGACTTTCGACACCCTTCATAAAGCCTTTCCCCACCTCCCCATCATCGTGCTCACTGGCGTTCTTGACAACAAGATGGGGATGCGCGCGGTGGAAATGGGAGCCCAAAACTTCCTTGAAAAAAACCACATCACGCCACACCTGATCGATTCTTCGATCAGGTTTGCCATTGCACGCAACCTCACCTCCCATCGGATGGAACAAGCCATCACATCGGCCAGAATTGCCCAGTGGGAATTGGATCCTGTGACGTACAAAATGAAGTGGTCTTCGGCTATCCATGAGCTCCTTCAGACCAACGAAACCGAAAATTACCTGGGGACCCTGAACAGGTTTCTGGAAAAAGTTCACTCGGAAGACCGGGATACCGTTGAAGAATCGCTGATGCGGGTGGTCCACACCGGAAAACCAGAAGATCACTATATCCGGCTGCTGAACGAGGAGCGGTTTACGGTATTTGTCTCCTTTCACGCCGAGAAAACCATCAACCCCATTGATGCCAGCCATGTAGTCGTAGGCATGGTCCAGGATATGACTGACCGGGAGAGGATGGAATTTCTCAAGCAGGAAAAAGAGCTAGCCAACAAGGCAGCCAGGCTCCGCCAGGATTTTCTGGCCCGCACCAGCCACGAAATCAGAACGCCCCTGAATCCGATTCTCGTTCTGACCAAACTACTGCTCGATACCAACCTCGACCATCATCAGAAAGAATACCTGGAAGCGATCAATGCTGCTGGCAAAACCCTGCTGGCTGTGGTAAATGATATTTTGGACCTCTCGAAAATTGAAGCTGGAAAAATCGATTTTACCGAAGAGCCGTTCAATGTGCGCAAGGTCATGGAACAGGTAGAAGACATGATGACCTCCAGCGCGTCGGAAAAAGGGATTGCTTTTCGGATGAAAATTGATCCAAGGCTCTGTGGCTCAATGTTGGGAGATAGCGTGCGCCTCTCCCAGATCCTGCTGAACCTGCTCAGCAATGCAATCAAATTTACCCGGCAGGGAGAAGTTGGAGTACATGCCACCATGATCGGCCAGAACCAACACAAAGTCAAAATACAGTTTGATGTGTTCGATTCAGGCATCGGCATTCCAGAAGATGAGCTGGACTTTATCTTCGATAGTTTCTGGCAGGTGCGTAGTCACACCAGGCAATCAGGCGGCACAGGCCTGGGGTTAACCATTGTCAAAAAGCTCGTTGAACTGCAGCAGGGAAAAATCCAGGTTGAAAGCGAGTTGGGGAAAGGCTCTACCTTTACCTTCACCCTCGAATATAAAAAAGGAACCTGTCCAGAAGCAGACGCAGACTTCAGCAACGAGTTGAGTCAACTTTCCGGCAAAAGAATCCTGCTGGCCGAAGACAACCCGCTCAATCAACTGGTCACCAAAAAACTAATCACCGACTGGGGAGCTAGTATCGATATTGCCAGTCACGGAAGAGAGGCCATCGACAAACTCCGCTCAGGCAGCTACGACTTGGTGCTGATGGATCTCCAAATGCCCGAAATGAATGGATTGGAAGCCACCCGGGTGATCCGAAGCACCTCTGGACTCAACCTCCAAATTCCAATCATTGCCATGACTGCCAACGCCTTCTCCGGGGCAAATGATGAATGTATCCAAGCCGGAATGAACGATTACGTGCCGAAACCAATTGAAATCACTAACTTGTATCGTAAAATCGTTCATTACCTCACGCCGAATACAGATACAAACATCCACGTATCAGAATCGGCCAGCACAGCCCCGGATGAGACTGAAAGTTTCCCTACCTTCGAGCAAATGGCCAAAATCACTGAAGTTGACCTTTCATACCTAAGAGAAGTTTCCAATGGCGACGCAGACATCATGCGAATGGCCATTGACAAATATCTGGAAACAACGCCCGCTTACCTGGAAAACCTTCAGGTGCAGCTCAAGGGACTTGATTACGAGGAGCTGCGTAAAGCAGCACACAAGCTCAAGAGTTCGCTGCAGTTTATGGGACTCACCCAGCTGCATCAGCTTGCCCTGATGATTGAAACCTCCTGTAAGTCCGAGCAAAACATGGATCAACTCCCCATCTGGGTGAACCAAATTTCAGAAGGAATTGAAGACTCCTACCCTCTTCTCAAAGAGGCCCGCGATGCACTCTGATCCCGCCGATGCCCGTTTCTCCATGAGAAAGGATACCTTGAAGCATCGAAAGATCTGAGTTTAATTCATGAAACAGGATTACACCTACAAGACCGCCAAAGGTCATCAGATTACGATTTCGCGATACGGTGAGGAAGCCTTTGGCACCCGTCCGTGCGTGTTGTATGTCCACGGATTTAAGGGGTTTAAAGACTGGGGCTTCGTCCCCCACATGGCCCAAACCCTGGCTGCCTCTGGCCTGGATGTCGTCACCTTTAATTTCTCACACAATGGCATTAACGGCCATGGTGAATCTTTCTCCGAGCTGAAAGCCTTTTCCCAAAACACTTTCAGCCTGGAGCTGGAAGAAACCATCGAAATGATCCGCCTCTGTGCCTTCAGTGACTTCTTCGGTGCCCATCTTCTTGAGTCTCTTGGCCTTCTGGGGCACTCCCGTGGCGGTGGCATTGCCCTGCTCGCAGGACAAGCGTCCAAGGAAGTGCGGGCAGTCTGTACCTGGTCCAGCGTCTCTACCTTCGACCGGTATTCCAAACAGGACATGGAAAACTGGAAAAAACGGGGCTTTCACGAAGTGGTGAATTCCAGAACCGGACAGGTGTTCAAGCTGGGACAAGATATGCTCCGGGATATCCAGATCAATGCCAGAAAAAAACTTCATGTGCTGGAAGCTGCCAAAAACTTGGAAAAGCCTCTCCTGGTTCTCCATGGCCAGGATGATGAAACGGTGCCCTACTTTGAAGCGGAACAAATCAATATCTTTGCTCAGCCCGATACCAGCCGGTTGATGCTGATCCCGGGTGGCACACATACCTTCGGTGCCAAACACCCTTTTGAAGGAAGCACGCCTGCATTGGATCAGGCAATCGAAGCCACTTCTGCCTTCTTCCTCCGACACCTCTCTCCCTGACAGCTATGAACCACGAGAGTATCCTTAAAGAAATCCAGGAACAGCAGATCGTGCCGCTGTATTTTCTCTATGGCGACGAAGGGTACTTTCTGGACAAAGTGGCCCAGCGCCTGGATGAAGATGGTGTGGTGGTTCAGGCCCATGAACGCGACTTCAACCGGGAAGTTTTCATCGGCCCTGAAACGACAGCCGGCGCCATTCTCAACGCCTGCCAGAGCTTTCCTGTCATGGCCCAGAGAAGGCTCGTGATCCTCAAAGAGGCGCACCGCATGAACCGGAACGAATGGGAGCATCTGATCCCTTATTTTCATCAGCCTGTTCCAAGTACCGTCCTGGTGATTCTCTACAAGGACCGCAAATTACCTTTCGGGAAAAAGGGGAAAGAGGGATTTCAGAATCATGGCCGGATGCTTGAATCCAGGAGAATGTATGACAGGGACATGATCAAATGGGTGCACAACGCCCTCGCAACTTCTGGCTTTTCCTTCGACAAAGACCTTCCGGTTATTCTCGTGACCAACCTCGGCACCAATCCAGGCCTGATTGAAAATGAACTGGACAAGATCACCCTGTACCTAAAGGCAACCAGGCAGACAAATATTTCGAAGGATTTTGTCTATTCCATGATCAATGTGGACAAGGATTTTAATGCCTTTGAGCTCTCCAATTCCCTGGCCAAACACGAAGTGTACCGATCGCATCTCATCATTGACCGTCTCACGCAGAATCCCAAAATCAATCCTCCGGTCATGGTGCTCGGGGCGCTCTTCCGGTTGTTCCATTCCATTGCCCTGGTGCATCGGTTCCAACTCCGCGACCCCAACTCAATCAAACACCAGCTCGGTGTCAATTTTTTCCAAGCACAAGACTATCTCAATGGGAGCCGACACTACCATGTGCAGAGAACGTACCGGAATATTCGCCTGATCAAAGACGCTGACCTCGCAGTCAAAGGGCAGATTCCAACAAAAATGGGCGCAGATCACATCCTCAAAACCCTGGTGATGAAACTGCTCGCATAAGTGCAGCAAGATCTATCTAGCGACAAACGCGGCTACTCAGGGAGCTAGCTACATTGATCACCTCTGCCATCGTTCGCGATAACCGGGGTACAGTTTTTTTTCTCTCTGCATCAACTCCCTATCTCAGCAGCGTTACAGTCCCGCTTTTCTGGTCCTCAACTTCGGCCTCCGTCACACCGAAAAATGTGTAGTCCAGGGCCCAGACATACACCCCTTCAGGCGCATTCCTGCCATTCGGCAACTGACCATTCCACCCCGCAGCCGGGTCGCCACTCTCAAACACCAGGGCGCCCCAGCGATCGAATATCCGAAGCCGAGCCTGCTGAAGATCGCAGCTGAATGCCCAGAAGAATTCATCATTGATGCCATCGTCATTGGGGGTGAAGCCACTCGGTATGTGTACCAGACAGTTACATTCCCGACCGATAACCAGGATGGAATCACTCACAGCGTCACAGCCGTTTGACACGGTAAGGCTGTAACTCCCCGGTTCAGAAATGGTGCGAACGGGCGAAGTCGATCCATTTTCCCAGGCGTATCGCACGCCGGGGGTGGAACTGGTGCCATCCACCCGGATGACCTCTCCGATACAAAGCGTTGGGTCTTCTCCGAGCTCAAGCGTTGGCACTGGCACGTAGTTGATCGTAACCTGATCGACTTCTTCCCCACATGCATTTCCTACCCGAACAGAATAGGTCCCGGCAAAACGAACCAGATAGGCAGGGTCAGAGGATCCATTCTGCCACAGATACGCGAACCCTGGCTGCGTGGCATCAAGTAGGAGAGAATCACCGGTGCAGAGCGTCTGATCGCCCCCCAAATTCACATCATCAGGATAAGGGAGCACTTCCACGTTGATCACATCCCGATCTTCCCCACAGAGATTGGTGACGGTTACCTCGTACCTGCCATCTTCAGATATATCCCGAAAAGGGCCGGTAAAGCCATTTTCCCAGACATAGGTTGATCGAGAAAAAAGCGCATTGAGCAGGATGGTTTGCCCTTCACACAGCGTGGTGTCATTCCCAAGATCAATGTCAGGAATCGTTTCATAGCGGACCACCGCAGAGTCCTGTTGAGAACCACAGCGGTTGGTCACTGTCAGCACATAGGTTCCTTCCTCATTCACAAAAAATGTCGGCTCCATAGATCCATCCTGCCATTGAAAATCATATCCAGTCAGGCCGCTATTCAGCGTAATCGTAGCATTTCCGCACAAAATGGTATCGGGCCCAATATCCGGGTCCACTGGTGGCTGCAGATAGGTGACAACCAGATTATCAGAAGCCGTACCGCAGTCGTTTGTTAGGGTGACCGAGTACTGGCCACCAGTGATGATGGTGTAGGTAGGCGAGGTGGAGTTATCCTGCCACTGGTAAGTGGTATAGGAGGAGAAGGCTACATTTCTCAAATAGGGCGTGCCGGCACACAAGGTGGTATCGGGTCCGAGATCCACCGTAGGCGTAAGGTCATAATCCACGAGCACTGTGTCGGCAGAAAAGCCGCATTTATTGATCCGCTGCACATGAAACACACCCGGAGTTTGGACGTCAAATGTCGGTGCGGTGCTACCGTCCTGCCACAAGTAGGAAGTTGCACTCGGGTGAGAAACATCAATCGACCAGGTAGCTGCATTACACAACACAGTGTCGCCTCCGAGCGAAAAGTCTAGTGGCGGACTCACGTAGGTAACCAGGATCGTGTCCCTGTCCACCCCACAAATGTTATCAACCCTCACATTGTAAATGCCCGGCCCTGTCACATCAAAGGTGGGGGCCGTTGAATTGTCCTGCCAGAGGTAGGTTGCATTGGGGCCAGTAGCATCCAGCGGTAGCGTGTCTCCCATGCACACAGAGGTATCATTGCCGATAAAAATATCCGGAGTACCCTCAATGGAAACCACTTTGGTGTCGCGCCGGACGCCACAAAGATTACTCAGCTCCACCCAGTAGGTATCCGGTTGGGTGAGAAACCTGACAGAGTCTGTGACTCCATCCATCCACAGGTAATCATCTGCCCCTGGTCTGAACACATCCAACGCCACGCCCTGTCCGTCGCACAGGGTCGTATCCGGCCCCAGAGAAACATTCAGCACGGTATCATAGACCACAGTAAACTCCCAGCTCCTGTTGCGCGCCAGTCCGCAACCGTCATTGACAGTTACAGAAAAGGTGCTGGTGGTATCCGGAAATACTTGAGGGTTTCTGATCGTGGGGTTGCTGACATTGGAGGCTGGAGCCCAGCTGTAGGTAGTCGTCAGGCCACTATTGGTGCCGGGACCGGCATTCAATGCCACTGTATCAGGGTAACAAATGGTCTGAGGGCGATAATTATTGAAATAGTTGACACAGACCTGATGCAGGTTGCCAGCGGCACCGGTAGAGCTGGTAAATCCCCATTTGACGATCGAATTGCCCCCGAAAATATTATTCACGATATCGCCAACATAGTTGATTCGCTGACTGCAATTCACCCATACCGTGAGAGAATCACCGACCGGATCCCAGGTGATCCGAAAATTCCGAAAGGTACAGGTTTCTACATCCCCCAGGGTAGGAAGAATGGCAACGGGACCGGCAAGATTGGCAGGGGCTGCGTGATTGTTAACGCCATTGGAAATGATGGCTACGTGGTCACCGGGCGGGTCATTGAGCCAGGTATTTTGCCAGGTGTCGAATTCGACCGCTACAGACTGCCCGGGCAAGGTGGCATACCCCATACCAGCGCCAGTGGTTCCAAGCGCAACCGGTCCATCACTCATGACGAAGACAATTCCATCCGCTCCGCCATTGGCACAACCGAGAAATAATTGTCCGACGAGGTCAAAGGGTCTTGTGAGATCAATGGTTTGTGCATTCCAGATGGCTCCACCCTGCCCGGGTTGATTCTGGGTCAGGGTATAACAGGCATTACTCGTTTGAGTCGCATTCCCAAGTGGTGTAAATTGGGCCCAAGCAGGCTGAATCAGCATCCAACTGAGCGTAGCCAAGAATAGAAATTGCTTCATACATTTGTTCTGAAGATTCATGAATCTAACGTCCAATCCCTTGGGGAATTTTTGCGGAAAATAACAAAATTTGCTTCTTCAGAGGCTGCCCTTCTTACTTTCCGTTGTTTTCCCTACAACAACAAGACATTTTCTTACATGCAAACCCTTCCTTTTTTACGAATCCCTCCCCTTCTGATCGTAGCCCTGATCGTTGCCGGTTGTAACGCCTCCGAGCCGCAGAAAGCCACTCAGGACCCACATTCCTTCGCCCAACCTTCCGTGGCATTCGTTGAACATCTGGATCTGACCCTCAAGGTGGATATGAGAGCGGAAATCCTGACAGGGGAAGCTATCTGGCAAATCGGGAAAAAACGCGGGGCGAAAGAAATCATTTTTGATACCAAAGAAATGGAGATCATGGATGTGCAGATCTCCACGGATGGTATCACGCCGAATGACACTGAATTCCGCCTGGGAGAAGAAAATCCCATTCTGGGGCGCCCCCTTCATGTGCCTCTTACGCCGGGAACGCGCTTCGTCCATATCCATTACAAAACCACTCCGGGAGCCGAGGCTCTGCAGTTTCTCCCACCGGAGCTGACTCACCAGGGAACCTCCCCGTTTTTGCTAACCCAGTCTCAGGCCATCAATGCCCGCACCTGGGTGCCCTGCCAGGATAGTCCTGGACGTCGCTTCTCCTACAATGCCACCGTCACAGTACCCGAAGGCCTGATGGCACTCATGAGTGCATCCAATCCAACCGCAATCGCAGAGAATGGCGTGTATGAATTTGTGATGGATCAGCCTATCCCATCCTATCTGCTGGCGCTTGCCGTAGGAGATGTGGAATTTCGCTCACTTGGCCCCAACAGCGGCGTCTATGCTGAACCCACTCTCATTGAGAAAGCCGCCTATGAATTTGGAGAAGTGGATTCTATGATCCGTATTGCCGAAAAATTGTATGGTCCTTATCGCTGGGATCGCTACGATATCATCGTGTTGCCCCCCAGTTTCCCGTTCGGAGGTATGGAAAATCCCAGACTTACCTTTGCGACCCCCACCATTCTGGCGGGTGACCGTTCACTCATCTCTCTCATTGCCCACGAATTGGCCCACAGCTGGTCAGGCAATCTGGTAACCAATGCTACCTGGAATGATTTCTGGCTCAATGAGGGCTTTACCGTGTATTTCGAAAATCGCATCATGGAAGCGCTTAAGGGGAAAGAGTACGCCAATATGCTGGCACAAATATCCCTGGGCGATCTACGAAGCGAAGTCAAGGACATGGGAGCCGGCAGTCCTGAAACCAGGCTGGCCATCGACCTGGAAGGAGTAAATCCTGACGACGGAGTCACCTCTATCGCCTATGACAAAGGATTTTTCTTTCTCAAAACCATCGAACAGGAAGTAGGCAGAGATGCATTTGATACCTTTCTGGCCAATTACTTCGAAACTCACGCATTTGAAACCATGACCACAGACGAATTCGTGAGCATTCTTCGTGACCAACTCCTGTCTCAGCATCCCGGAAGTGAGGAAGAAATCAATGTCCACGAATGGGTGTATGGGATGGGGATCCCTGATAACTTACCTGTGCCGGAGTCAGATCGGTTTGCCCGGGTCGAAGAAGCTGTCAATGGCTGGATTGCCGGAAAAAGTGCTTCAGAACTGGGATCAGATAGCTGGACTTCTCATGAATGGCTGCATTTCATTCACAGCCTGCCCGAATCCGTGACCAGTGAAGAGCTCTCCAGGCTTGATGCAGCCTTTGACCTCACCAACAGCACCAACAGCGAGGTGCAGGCAGCCTGGTACGAGCGGGCCATCCGTTCGGATTATCAGGAAGCCATCCCGGCCATCCGCGAATTCCTCTGCAGCGTTGGCCGCCGCAAATTCCTCATGCCCCTGTACCGGGCCATGAAAGAGACAGAAGGCTGGTCCAAAACCGGACGGGAGATCTATACAGAAGCCCGTTCTACTTATCACCCGATTTCCGTTATCAGCGTAGATGATTTGTTGTCATGGGAAGGATAATCATATCAGGACTATTGATGCTGTTGCTGGGCCTCCCTGCCATGCAGGCCCAGCTACCCAATCGCTACAAAAAGGGGATCCGCAAGCACCGCAAAAAAACAGAACGAGCGTTTCGCAATCCCGATAAATCTCCCCTGCGAGACCAGGCGAATGGCTTTGAAGGCCATGACTATTTCGACATTAATCCGGAGTTCCGGGTTGTGGCCAGGCTTGAACTCACGCCTGAGAGCGAACCCTTCCAACTGGCTACCAGTGATCCGGAGCGCCTCAAAACCTATGTTCGCTATGCTATTCTTCACTTTGAATTGAAAGGGGAGGAACACACCCTGGAAGTGTATCGAAGTGCAGCCCTGCAGGGCATCAGAAGATACCGGGATCACCTGTTTCTCCCGTTCACAGACCAGACTACCGGCGTCAGCACCTATGGCGGAGGGAGATACCTGGATCTCGAAGTACCCGAAGGCGATAGCCTGGTGATCGACTTTAACCTGGCTTACAATCCCTACTGTGCCTATCGGTCCGACGGCTGGTCATGCCCCATCCCTCCCGATGCCAACCGTCTGGATGTAGCGATTGAAGCCGGGATCAAGGATTATGGGCATTAACAGTTTTGGGTTGAAAGTCCTGGGTTGAGGGACAAGGACTTCTTCGGCCGTCGACCAATGACCAACCTAAACCACCCCCAGTTTTTTGCCGACTTCAGTGAATGCCTGAATGCAGTGGTCGAGTTGATCGCGGGTGTGGGCGGCTGAGAGCTGAACCCTGATTCGGGCCTGCCCTTTAGGCACGACCGGATAAAAGAATCCAATCACGTAGATCCCTTTCTTAAGCAGGGCATTGGCAAATGTCTGAGCCAGGGGCGCATCATACAACATCACTGGTACGATAGGATGCGAGCCGGGCTTCAGGTCAAAGCCAGCTTTGGTCATGTTGTTTCGGAAGTAGCGGGTATTGGCCTCCAGTTGATCTCTTAGCTCTGTGGTTTCTGAGAGCATGTCCAGCACTTTGATGCTGGCCCCCACGATGGATGGTGCCAGGGTATTGGAAAAGAGATAGGGGCGGCTGCGCTGGCGCAGCATTTCGACAATTTCTTTTTTGCCAGAAGTGAATCCCCCTAATGCGCCGCCAAGAGCCTTGCCGAGTGTCCCAGTGATGATATCGATTCTGCCCAGCACGCCACAATGTTCCATAGTTCCACGACCGGTTTTCCCCATAAAACCCGTGGCATGACATTCGTCCACCATCACAAGCGCTTCATATTTGTCGGCCAGGTCACAAATCTTATCCAGCTGAGCAATGGTCCCGTCCATTGAAAAGACGCCATCTGTGACGATGATTTTGGTTCTGGCTGAAGATGCTTCTTGCAGTTTGGCTTCGAGATCGGCCATGTCATTGTGAAGGTACCGGAATCGTTGCGCTTTACAGAGGCGCACCCCATCAATGATGGATGCATGATTGAGCTGGTCTGATATGATGGCATCTTCCGGTCCAAAAAGGGGCTCAAACACACCGCCATTGGCATCAAAGGCAGCTGCATAGAGAATCGTATCCTCCGTATGAAGAAATTCGGCGATCTGATGCTCAAGGGTTTTGTGGATATCCTGCGTCCCACAGATAAAGCGAACCGACGACATCCCATAACCATGGGTGTCGATGGTGTCTTTAGCGGCCTGAACCACCTCCGGGTGAGAAGAAAGACCGAGATAATTATTCGCACAAAAATTCAGGACGGTTTCTCCGGTCGAAACCCTGATCGAGGCCCCCTGTGGGGTGGTGATGATTCGCTCTGATTTGAATAGACCCGATTCGCGAATGTCGGATAGTTCTGTCTGTAATCGTTGAATAAATGCCTGATCCATGAATGAATATTTGATTTGAGGGCAGGTTGGCAACCTTTCGGAAGACTGCCTCTGGTTGTAAAGTTAGGTGAATCTTCGTAGATTTCGTACGAATATCCTAAGCTTATTCAGTGGACACTTGTGATGGAAAAAACGGCCATGGCGCCTCATTGTTTCCAGGGCTGCGGATAATCCTGAGGGTTTGGCTCCTAGGGTTAATGCTGCTGCCTGTGGCTGCGTGGGCACAAAGTAGCTATTGGATAGGAATCACAGAGAGTTCTCCTTTCCCTAAGCAAATCGTTGATACCACCAGCTATTCCATTGGATTCACTTTCATCAATCAGCATCCCAATAAGCCTTTTACCGGCCCAGTGGATGTCATGATGTCAGTCGATGGGGACGAAGCGTCCCTTCTGACCTCCGCCACGATTTCCACCCCGGTTTTTCCCGGTGATTCCGTGAAACTCCCAGTTTTTTCTCATCACTTTAATGAAGCCCGGTTTGCGGGTGGCGGTGGTGGTCTCACCTACGACATTATCGTCTGGCCCATGTCAGCTGGTATTGGGGTGTCAGACACCCTGAGCTATTTCATTTCCTACACCCACACACAGCCATCTGCACAAAGAATAGAGCTGTCTGCATCTGCTGCCGACTTTCCCGGGGAGATCATCCAGGGACAGGCCTATGACCTGACCTTTACCCTCACCAACGAAGACACACTGCATAGCTTGTATCAGCCTGTATCATTGTCAGTCTTTGGGAATGGCATCGCTTCGTATGAGCTCATGCCTCCGCAAAAGCTGAAAGCTCCTGTCCCCCCCGGTGACAGCGTCACCTTCCTAATACCTGCGCATACATTCGATATAACAACTGGTGGTGGTGGCCTTACCTACGATATCATCGTGTGGCCGATGGCCATCGGAGCCAATGATGTGGACTCCCTTCACCGGAAGGTGCGCATCTTTGAAGGTCCTGCCCTGGAGATATTTTCTTCTCCGCAGGCTCCTATTGAAGACCCCGTCGCTGCAACCACCACATATGAAGTGGCGATCACCCTCAAAAACCAAGGGAATGTGCCCACCAGTGAACCCATCGACCTGATGGTTCAGGTCAGTGACCGCAAGCCAATACCCATGGCAACCCTGCATGTATCGATCGCGCCGCATGATTCCGTATCCTGGATTCTGGATGAATTCGCCATCCCACATGCAGCGTATGACGGGATGAATGACGGTCTCTATGATCTGGTCTTTTTTACCAGAGAACAAGGATCTCTTAACTGGCTCAACCAGATTCACCGGGATTTGATTGTTATGCCAGCCTCTTCCACACCGTCCTTATCTGCCACACCCGAAAACGGGGGGATAAGCGTAAACTGGATCATGCCATCTGATACAGAGGGTGGACAATATGAAGTTTTTGCTCACCACAACGGAAGCCCGCGGCTAGTAGGAATTGTGCCCAGCATGGCTTCTCCCCAAATGCCATTTTCCTACGATATATTTGATGCAGAGCCAGAATCCGGGGTGCTTACTTACCGTCTGGTGAGGACCGATCAGGGAACCCAGGTGCGGACAGTTCTTGCCACCAGACATGTGTCCCTCCATACCCGTATTCTACGCGGCACCATGAGTGGGTTGCCTTCCGCTCCCAGGCGAACCATTCACCTTTCGCTGGAGGAAGGAGCAGATGCGTGCATCGAATGGCTCGACCCCAGCGGCCGGACCCTGGGCGTCAGTCATACTTACCTTCCTGCAAAAACCTCA
>CAZLKP010000049.1:0-1527 GCA_964560095.1 uncultured Bacteroidia bacterium | reverse complement strand
CAACCTGGGAAGTATCAGTCCCTGGGGATTACGACGGTATCCTGTTCTGGACCCTCAGGATCGGAAATCAGATCTATCAGGGCCGAACAATCAGCCATTGACCCCAACTTCAAGTCCGGGAAGCCCCCCCCCGTGTCAGTAAGTCATAATATGACTGCTTGTGGCTCAGAGTGGCCTTGAGGTACAACTCGTGCATGATGATCTCGTTTCCTCCTATTTCTGCGGAGGGGTATGTCCGGAAAAACAGGTCACAGGATTCAGCAATCGATGGCTCTCTGTGATCGATTCTGGCTGTATTCATCTTTTGCAAAATCTCCATGAAAGCCTCAGTCTTGGTGTAAAAGTCATCCTTCAGCAGCTTTTTGAACTTCTTTTTCAGCTGTTTTATTTTTCGGGAGACCTGCCCGTATTCACCCAATTCATACAGATTGATGAGCTTAAATATCTCCAGGTATAGCAAGAATTCTTCGTCGAGATTGGCGATCCCTTCGTGTGATTCAATGCGGGCAATGGTTTCAATAGCCTTTGGATGATTTTCCTGGCAAAAATACTGGTCGGCCATACTGATGAGCAGGTACACCTCATTGGTGCCGGGATGCTGAAGTTCAGGATGATTCAGCGATTGGAGCAGCACTTTGCCGGCTTCATCAAGATGTCCGCTGTATTTGAGGTTAAACACCTTGGCGGAATAAAAATGAAAGGCAAACTCATTGAAGTTTTGCTTTTTGAACAGCTTGATGTCTTTTCCAAGAGACTCGATTTCAGGCATGGCCTCCTGCAAGCGCAAGAGTTTGTGGAGGGCATTGATTCGCCAGATTCGTAGCATCAGGCGGGTGGGATGATTGTCGGAATGAAATAACTTTTCCTCATCAAATTCCTGAAAAATCTGTTGGGTGTAGAGTGCCAGATCTTCCCAGGCAGACTTTTGAATGAGGATAGAAACCACGGTACGGAGAATCATGATGCGGCCGGAAGCCGATTGAAACAGGTGCCTGTGTTCTTCGAGTTGGGACTGAATCTGCTCCAGGGTTTCGATGAGAGAGACACTCGATTTAGACCGGGAAAAGTTCCGGCGCATGAGGCTTTGGGTAACCATGCCCAACACCTCAGAGTTGGCCCGGAGAAACTCAATCTTCTCCTGATTCACACGCCTTCGCTCGATGACCTGATCGATATCAACATTGTGGTGAATGGCCAACTTCACCATTTCGCTGTAAATGACCTCCAGAATCTGAAATTGATCCTGGTCCAGGGCTACTTTTTCGGCTTTCTTCAGGCTGTAAAAAGCCTCTCGATACAGGCCCCGCTCGCTGTAAAGCATCGAGAGCTGCAGGTTGCTAAGCGACTCGATGGCATTTTTGTAATTGTAATGATAAAACAGCAAAGATTTCTCCAGATTGGAGAGCAGCTTGTTGCGCAGGCGGTAATAGGTATTTTTCGTCCGGGGACTGATTTCGCCATACAGTTGCCGAACCACATCAGGCTCAGTTTCCTTAAAATTTCCGGCCCGAATCGCATCAAAGAGCA
>CAZLKP010000048.1:2610-17182 GCA_964560095.1 uncultured Bacteroidia bacterium | reverse complement strand
GCAATTTGCACCGTATCTTCTACCAATTCAAAGCCCGGAAACTGGTGTAGAAGTCGATCGCGTCGTCGTAGCCTCTGACCACGAGGGCGGTATGCGTAAGTCGCTGGTTCATCGCTAATGATTGTTAGGCCTAGAGGGGCGGATAGGTATTCGTTCTTAATGGATCCCGTTCATCCATTTTTTGAGTAACGGTACCAATACCAACAGGGTCACCGCTGCGCCGAGGACTACATATACCCCCCAGATCATGTAGGTGTCTGTGTAATTGCTGATGAGCTCAGCCATGCTGCTTGTTCCCGTCTCCGGACTATCACCAGATGCGGTGAGTTTGCCGATTTCTCCTGAAAGCTTATTCGCAAGGGCGATAGAGAGGAACCAGAATCCCATGACAAATCCCACAATCTTCTTGGGAGATAGCTTGGTGATCATAGACAGGCCTACTGGCGACAGGCTCAATTCTCCTGTGGTGTGGAAAAGGTACATCAAAAACAAAAAGGTCATGGGGACCATTCCTCCGGAATCCTTGAAATAAGTGGCACCAGCCACCAGGATCACAAAGCCAAACCCCAACTGAGCGAGTCCCAGGACAAATTTCATCGGCGTGGATGGCTCACTTTTTCGCTTGGCCAGATTAACCCATACCCAGGAAAAGACCGGAGCCAAGATCATGATATAAAACGGATTCAGACTCTGGAAAATGGATGCCGGAATCTCAGAGCCACCGATACTTCTGTTAACTAATCTGTCGGTAAACAGGGTCAGGGAACCACCCGCCTGCTCAAACAAAGCCCAGAAAACCGTATGGAAAAAGAAAAGCACGATAATCACCCATACCCTCTGGCCTTCTACTCTTTCTTTGGAAACAGCGCCTTGATAAATAAGATAGCCGACAATTCCCAAGCTGACGACAATCAAAATGGTGGACAAGAAGTCACTCATGTCCAGTAGACTCGCACAGATCGGCACCATCAGGATACTTCCGCCGATAACAGCGATATTCCAGTTAATAGGTCCCAAAATTCGTTTTTTGAGGAGTTCTGGATTGGGAGCAAATCCTTCATTACCGAAGTATTTGGGACCGATGAGCCAAAAGACCAATAAGCCTGCAGCCATACCGATACCGGCCAAACCGAATCCATAATGCCAGCTGATATTTTCACCGACATACCCACAAGTGAGCGTCGCCAAAAAGGCACCAATATTCACCCCCATGTAGAAGATGGTAAAGGCACCATCTTTTCGAGGATCATTGGGCTCATAGAAGTTACCGAGAAAACTGGAAATGTTGGGTTTGAAATAGCCATTTCCAACGATAATGAGTGCAAGCGAACCAAAAAACAGCGGAAGGTTCCCTTCAAAAAACATCCCTTCCAGTGCCAAGGTAAAGTGGCCAAGCATCATCAGGATTCCACCAAACAGAATGGCTTTTCGAAACCCCAGAATCCTGTCTGCAATCAAGCCGCCCAATACGGGAAGCAAGTACACCATCGAGGTGTAGGAGCCATAAATCCCAAGTGAAGTCGCATCAGCATCTGCCGGATTCATTTGCACGAAAAGCACTTTTACCATGTAGAGGGTGAGCAGTGCCCGCATTCCATAATAAGAAAAGCGCTCCCACATTTCTGCACCAAACAGAATGAAAAGCGCTCCAGGATGGTTTTTTCGATTGGAGTAAATCACAATAGGAATCCATATCGCTACGAATATCCATCCAATGGTAAGAATCCAGAGAGTAATGTCCATATCAGAGAGTGGCTAATATAAATGAAGTCAGAAAGTACAGAATTTCGAATCAATGAAAAAAATCCACCAAAAGAATGAGAGCCTCTCTATTCCTTTGGTGGAAATATATCAGTCGATGGAGTCCACTTGTGTTGTCAAAAGACTAGGATTCCGTCTTTATTGTCATTGTTTCTGCACCGTGGGTGAGCTTCTTCAAACGCTTAAGGAATAAGAGAAGCAGAAGGCCAAATACGGAGGTGAAAATGAAGATCCCGAGAAAGGTTTTTAATTCCCGGTTATCCTGAATTTCAAATACCTCAACCTTCCCTTCGTAGTCCCCAGGATTTACTGACTCTCCTGCATCCAGGTCTGGTTGTGTCTCATTGTCAAACCTCAGGATAGCCGTGAGCGGTCCTGGTTCATCCGGCTCATAAGCCTCCAATTGCTCAATCAGAATTTTTTTGTTTTCGGCATTGAGTGCAATCAGGTCCAGAATATTTTCTCCTTCTTCTCCGGTGAGGACCAGGGTCTCCCCATCCATGCTCACGTCTCCTACGATTTCGAAAGCTTCTCCTTTGATCAGGGTGCTGTCGTCTTCGGTATACTTTGACAACTGCGCTATGTTGATTGATTCTGATAACTCCATTTTCACGGGCTCTGCCTGTGAGGCTTCACCGATTCCTCCGGCAACTTTGTTTCCGAGACCAGTGGCGGCAAAGTAAACCCCCATCATGATGGAAACATACTTAACCGGTGCCAGCTTCGTGATGAAGGATAGTGCCACGGGAGATGCGCACAGTTCTCCGATCGTATGGAAAAGATAGGCGAGAATCAGGAGAATGAGCGCGGCTTTGTCGCCATTTTGCTCAATATCAAGAGAGGCTTTGGCCATGAACAAGAACCCTACTCCCATGATAATCGTTCCGAGGGCCATTTTGAACAAAGAGGATGACTCTTTTCCGGTATGTTTCATCCAAATCCAGAAGCCACCCACAGCCGTCCCAAACATGATGATGAAGGCTGCATTGACCGACTGAAAGACAGAAGCCGGAATCTCAAATGGGTCAGTAAGATATGATGATCCGAATCTCAGCCAGAGGTATGCTCCTAATACCAGTGCGGCAGATGGTAAAAAGATCCATGCGGTATCTTTTTTCTTCATCAGAAGCCTTACCCCCTGAGCTCCCAATAGGCCTGCTGTCAACAAAAATAGGATATCAATGATCAGCAGAGAGACCGATCGGTCGATTTTTGTATCTGTGTAAATATTCATGAGTCCTCCTGCTTGTTCGAAGGCACCCCAGAAAACAATCACAATCAGGAACGAAATAATGAGAACAATAAAGCGATCTTTGTCGATGGAATTGATGTCCCGGTAGATCATCATGAGGAGACCAGTAGTAATGCCGAGGAAAGCAGCAAGTAAGGAGTAGGCGGTGATTTGCCACCCTTCCGAATACGTGACCGCCAGGGCAATCCCACCACCGGCAAGCGCCAGGGAGAGGATGAGCTGAAGGGGGCTTTTCATCAGATTGACAAAGAGCTTCCCGAGCGAAGTAGATTCCTCGTCGGTAGTTTCTGCAACAGCTTTGGGGGCTGCGCCTACATGACTTGGCAAATATTTTTGACCCCAGACATATATCACCTGCCCCAGGAGCATTCCGATCCCGGCAAGACCGAATCCATAGTGCCAGCCGATTGTCTGGCCGATGGCCCCTACGATCAAGGAGGACAAAAAGGCTCCCACATTAATCCCAATATAAAAAATGGTGAATCCCTGGTCTCTTCGCTCATCTCCCTTATCATAAAGTCCCCCTACGAGGGTGGAAATATTGGGCTTGAGTGCGCCGACCCCCAGAATAATGAGGGCCAGACCAGTATAAAATGCCCAGATGGCATCAATCGCCAGGATCCCATGTCCTGCCACCAGAAGGATCCCCCCGACCATGACACTCCTTTTTTGACCGATGTATTTATCCGCAAGAATTCCACCGGGAACGGAGGCGACATAGACCAGCATGGTGTACCAGCCGTAGATAGCAAGGGCATAGCCTGAATCCCAGCCGAGACCGGCATTTTCGGCAGCGACAGATCCTGTCATGTATAAGACCAGGAGCGCCCGCATTCCATAGTAGGAAAAGCGTTCCCACATTTCGGTAAAAAATAGCACATACAGCCCGACCGGATGGCCGAATAGTTGACGCTGTGAATCAAGTGAAGTTGAGGACATATCAGATGTTGGTAGTTGTAAGGGAAAGAGTCAAGACCTGGAGATTCCCCGAATTGTCGAAATTTTCATAATTTCAACAGCTTAAATATAATCAGGAATTTGAATGTCTCAGATAGACAGAAAAAAATGATCAATGAATTACCGGTAGATCTCAAAGAGTTCCCAGGGCCATTGTTCAAGCAGGGATTCTCAGTGATGACCCCTGGTAAGGATTGGTGTATCAGTGGTCAGCAACACTTTGGGAAAACTCAATAAAATCAGCTATGCTCAGCTGCTCCGCCCGGAGCGCCCATCGCGGATCGGAATCCGCGATCCCAGGTACATCAAACCCCTTGAGCGCATTTTTGAGGGTTTTCCTGCGTTGATTAAAAGCCTTTTTGACCAATGTCTTCAATCGTGAAAAATCCACGTCGGGGGGATTTGTCACAGGCCTGAGCGTGATGACCCCGCTATGTACTCTGGGGGGAGGCCGAAAAGCACTTGGTGGCACTGTAAATGCATACCGACAATCAAAAAAGGTCCCTAGTAACACGCTCAGAATACCATAGGTCTTGGATCCCGGACCGGCACAAATCCGCTCCGCCACTTCTTTCTGCAGCATAAATGTCCCCGAACCCACCAGATGACGGTTATCCAGCAGGTGAAAAAAAATAGGCGAGGAAATGTTGTAGGGAAGGTTGCCCACAATATGGCCAGGACCCGAAAGGCTGCGCTCCGGGTTCCACGTTAGTACATCTGAGAATACAATCGCTAAATGCGATTCCGAAAAGCGGCCCGACAAGTGGTTAACGGCGTCCTGATCCACTTCCACAGCCGTGATGCGACCAAACCGGTGGATCAGCAAATCGGTGAGAACACCTTCTCCCGGCCCGATCTCCACTACCGGTAGTGCTGGATCATCAGGGATGCAGGACACAATCTTTTCCGCCACCAGCTGGTCGCGAAGAAAATGCTGGCCCAGATATTTTTTGGGAGTAAGTGCCATGTCCACGTACTTCGGAGATTCGAATGATTTGGCAGCCCTTCAAGAATTGCTCAAATTACATCCTTTCGTCCTCAATTGCATGCCCTCAAATTCCGACCCCCATGAAATTGCTCCCAACCTCCTCTTTGGATGCGCTCTCAGACAAAACACCCATTGCCCTGTTATTTCCTTCCAACGCCGAAGAGCACCTTCCCGGAGGGTTGCTGGAGGAAGTGGACCCAGGATGGAGCGCGGAAGGGACCCAGAGAATCCATTCCCACCACAACAGACTGTTTCTGATCATCGGGATGGGAAAAGGTCCAGGACTGGAAGATTACAGGAAGGCTGTTTTCTCACTTCTTTCTTTTGGACACAGTTGGAACCTCTCGGAGATTGTTGTTGTGACCGAGGAGATTTCGAAGGATATCCAGATAGCCATTGCGGAGGCTGCTGTGCTGAGCACCTATCGGTTTCAGCGCCACCTCAGCAAGACCGCTCCACACAAAACCGAACACGTGTATGTCGTCGGGGCGAAGGAGGCCTGGCTCAGAAAAGGACAATCCATCGCTGAGGCAGCCTGCGAAGCCCGCAACCTCGTGAACGAGCCACCCAACGTGCTCACGGCTACCAGACTGGCTCGCGAATCTGAAAGATTGGGAGAACAGTATGGATTCAATGTGGAAGTCTTCGGCAAGGCCAAAATCACTTCTCTCAAAATGGGCGGCCTCCTCGCCGTGAATCGTGGTAGCGTAGAACCGCCCACCTTTTCCATTCTGGAATACAAACCTGACAACCCCAGAAACAAGCGGCCGGTTGTGCTCGTCGGTAAAGGCGTGGTCTATGATACCGGAGGTTTAAGTCTCAAGCCTACCCCCAACTCCATGGACTTCATGAAGTGCGACATGGCCGGAGCAGCAGCTGTCATCGGGACACTCTGTGGTGTGGCAGCGCTTAATCTGGATGTGCATGTGGTTGGCCTGGTACCCGCCACCGACAACCGACCGGGCGCGAATGCCTTTGCACCTGGCGATATCATCACCATGTATGATGGCACCAAAGTCGAAGTTCTCAATTCCGATGCGGAGGGTCGCATGCTACTGGCCGATGCGCTGGCTTACGCCAAACAGTATGATCCTTCCCTGGTGATTGATCTGGCGACACTTACAGGCGCCCAGGTTGTGGCTATCGGCAGCCCGGGTATGGCCCTCATGGCCACGGCAAATGATAATGTCGTCTCAGAGATGGATGCCGCCGGATATCATACCTACGAGCGGGTCGTGCGATTGCCCCTCTGGCAAGAATATCGCGACATGCTCAAAAGCGAGATTGCCGATATTAAAAATCTAGGGCCTGCGCAGGGCGGGGCCATCACCGCCGGCAAATTCCTGGAGCATTTTACCAGCTATCCCTGGATTCATCTTGATATCGCCGGCCCAGCCTGGAATGCACAAACCGATAGTTATCGTGGGCAGGGTGGTTCTGGCGTTGGAGTAAGAATGCTGTTGCGGTTTCTGGAGGAAATGAAGGGATAGCACAACCGTCTTTTAGCCGAACTCCGATCTGTATCAGCCTTTCAATCCTGAGCGCTCGCCTTTTTCCCCTGGAATTCTAAAATGAGAAATAGCACCCAAGCGACAAGTCCCAGAATGATGGTCAGAAGAAAGGTAGCGCCATTACTCAACAGACCCACATTTTCGCCCATTTGCTGAGACTGCCCGAAGGCAACAAACAACAAGGTAACAATGTAGTGAGTAGTGCCCATTCCCGCAGGCACCGGCATGGCCCAGCCTATGCCTCCAATAAACAAAACCAGCACAGCATAGTACCAGCTGAGGTGAGCGGTCTCCGGAAGTGCCTTGAGAAATAGCACATTCATCAGAATAAGCGCTACCCAGATAAGGAGGGTATAAAAGATAAACAGGCCCGGCCGACGGAGACGAAAAACGCTTTTCACGGCGTGGAGCATGCCGCTTACAAATTCATTTACCTTGCTGATCAGGCCCGGATTTTCGCTTTCAGCTGACGCGCGTTTCCGAAGCCAGAGCAATGCCAGGATACCGGCCGCACCCAGCCCAACCAGGATCCCCACCAGAAGCAGTACCTCGTTGGTGGTCCAAGTACCAAAGAGATTGTCGAAAATATTGGAAAACAGCTCGCCGAGGCGATCCACCTCCATGAGGAAAATGACGAATATGCCTCCCAACAGCACTATGACATCAATTACTCGCTCAGTAAACACTGTTCCCAGACTCTTGGCAACCGGCACCTTATCCGAGCGATATAGCACCGTACATCGCACAATTTCACCGATTCTCGGCGTGACGGCATTGACCAGATAACCAATCGTCGTAGCCAAAATCGTGGGATAAGCACGCACTTCCTGATCTGCGCTCAGGATCATGATTTGCCAACGCAATCCGCGAAGGGCAAATACTGCCAGGAGTGCCACACCACTCAGGATGATCATGGTTCCATCGGCGGCAGCCATATCAGCCATCAAGCCACTGAAACTGCGCTTGCGGTAGGTGAGCCAAAGCAGCGCTGCTGAAATCGCAATCCCGACCAGCAGCTGCAGCAACGTTCGAATCCGTTTGTTCATTCTCTGGAATATCGAACAGCGAAGCTACGAAAGGCCGGGAATGGTGGCAAGAGAATCCTTGTGCCTCCCACTGCTTTCAACATGGTATTGGCTTGTCAATAAAAGGATTCTGTGGTAAGATCTTTCGGCTCTACTTCGCGTCTATACAACAAAATCTATATATTTACGTCTCTACTAAGAGTCATGAAACAGCTCCAGGCTATATTGATCACCGGATATTATCTGCTCGCCACCATTGGCGTCGCAGTCAATGTTCACTATTGCCATGGTGACATTGCTTCTGTCACTGTCTACATGTCGCATGGAAGTTGTGGATGTGAGGAAGAAATGGGCATGGATGCCTGCTGCGACGATGCAACCTATCAGTTTCAGCTTCAAGAAGAGCAGCAGGTGCCAAGCAGTGTAACCATTCAGGCTCCCTTCGTGGCTGATGTACCTGTGGAATTCGTCCGTTCTGAAAAGTCCATTCAGAGTCAAGGTTTCATTCCCGCTTACCAGCCAGATCCGTCACCCCCGCAAGTACCTTCCTGGCTGAAAAACCAGACTTTCCTTTTTTACGGTTGATGATTCGTGGAATCCCGCTTTCCGCCTCCTCTTTTTTCTGAGAGGTGGCGATGTCGTTTATTTTTCCGCATTCAAAGAATCATCAATAATGAAAACTCTCCATCTTATTCTGTTCGGGGCCTCGATGGCCATCTCCTCTTTTTCTCTTCAGGCACAGGATCGCCACAAGAAGATTGAAACAGCCACATTTGAAGTCACAGGCGTCTGTAACATGTGCGAAGACCGCATTGAGCAGGCCGCGCTGATCCGTGGGGTGAAATTTGCCGACTGGGATCGTGAAACCCAGATGATCAAGGTGATGTACAAGCCAAAGAAGGTAGAACTGACAGCCGTGCATGAAGCGATTGCAGCTGCAGGGCATGATACCGGCGGTATCCAGGCAACCGACGAAGCCTATGGCGAATTACCAGACTGCTGCCTGTACCGCGATGGCGTAGAGGTACATTAATTCCCTTTTCTTACTCCACAAAGCCGTGGGAAAGTGCGCTAAGGTGTGATCTGTCACACCTGCAGTTTCTTTTTCGCGCCCTTATGGTGCTTTTCCCATTTTCACACACGGAGATCTTATTTCATGAAACAGATAACCCTAACAGGCCTCTGTCTGTTGCTCATATATTCTCTTTCCTTTGCCCAGCCCGACAGGGACTATCTCACCGGCACGGTGATGGCCGAAGAAGGTGATACAACCGTTCCACTTCCCAGTGCAGCCGTGAGCTGGCTGGGACTGGACGCCGGTGTATACACGCAGGATGACGGGAGCTTCCGGATCAGAAAAAGCGATCAGACCACCATGCTGGTCGTTAGTTATGTTGGTTACAAAGCAGACACCATCGATACGGACGGTCACGCTGAAGTGAACATTGTATTTGTCGAAAACATGTCTCTGGATGCCGTCAATATCGCCCGTCGGCAACAATCAACACGGGTCTCATTTATCGATCCGCTGAAGACGGAATTGATTGATGAAACCGAGCTCCTCAAAGCTGCCTGCTGTAATCTCAGTGAGAGCTTCGAAACGAGTCCAAGCGTGGATGTGTCATTCACCGATGCCATTACCGGTACCCGGCAGATTCAGATGTTGGGTCTCGCCGGCCCTTACACTCAGATTACCCGTGAGAATATGCCATCTGTGCGGGGGCTCAATGCCATGTATGGCCTTACTTTTACTCTTGGCACCTGGGTGGAAGGGATGCAGCTCAACAAGGGTACTGGTACCGTGGTCAATGGATTCGAAAGCATCGCCGGTCAGATCAACGTAGAACTGAGAAAACCGGAATCAGCCGAAAAGCTCTACCTCAATCTGTATGGCAATCAAATGGGGCGTGTGGAAGCCAATGCCAACTGGGCACAGGAACTCCCCGGCACGAACTGGTCCACCGCATTGCTGCTACATACCAAATCTAACCGTACCCGAAACGACGTCAATGATGACGGATTTATGGACAATCCCCTGAGCAATCACTTTATTGGGCTTAATCGATGGAAATACATTGGGACGAATGGGCTGTTGTTTCAGGCAGGAATCAAAACCACGAATGTGCGAAATATCGCTGGGGAACTGGATTTTGATCCGACTTCAGACCTGTTAGGAACGGATGTGTGGGGTATGCAATTGAATGTGGACCGCCTGGAAGGCTGGGCCAAATTGGGCAAGGTGTTTCTGGATATTCCCTGGCGAACCTTTGGGTTTCAGGTGTCCGGATCGAACCACCGGCAAAACTCCGTTTTCGGACTAAACGACTATGATGCCCGTCATCAAAGTCTGTACACCAATTTCATTTACCAGGATATTTTCGCCAACACCAACCACACCTTCAAAACGGGCGCCAGCCTGATGGTGGACAACTACCAGGAAACCCTCAATGATCAGCCATACGATCGGATGGAGGTCGTGCCGGGGGCCTTTTTCGAATACACCTACACCTACCTGGATAAATTCAGTCTGGTGGCCGGCCTTCGGGGAGATTATCACAATCTGTTCGGGCCATTTGCGACGCCGCGCCTGCACATGCGCTATGCACCGACCCAGCGCTGGGTCTTCCGCGCCAGCGTCGGCCGTGGGCAGCGCACGGCCAACATACTCGCCGAAAACAACGGGTATTTCGCTAGCTCCCGCCGGATTGTCATTCGTGGTGACAGCAGCAACAAGCCCTACGGGCTTAATCCGGAAGTCGCCTGGAACTTCGGAGGAAATCTCAGCCACTACTTCATGATCGGTGAACGGGAAGGAACGATATCCCTCGACTTCTACCGCACCGAATTTCAGAACCAAATTGTGATCGACCTCGACGAAAACCCACAGCAGGTCGCCTTTTACAACCTGAACGGCCAATCCTACAGCAACAGTTTTCAGGTACAGCTGGATTATCAGCTGATTGAGCGACTAGATGTGCGTCTGGCCTACCGTTGGTTTGACGTACAAACCACCTATGGGGATCAGTTGCTGGAAAAACCCTTCGTGTCGGCGCATCGGTCATTCATCAATCTGGCCTACACGACTACCAATAACTGGACCTTTGACGCTACGCTCAACTGGCAGGGCAGCAAGCGAATCCCCTTTACTGGGAACAATCCAGAGCAATATCAGCTGCCCGAACGATCACCGGATTTCTACATGCTGCATGCACAGGTCAGCAAAAAAATCGGAAAACGATCAGAGATCTATCTTGGCGGAGAGAACCTGCTCGACACCCGACAGAATAACCCGATTCTGGCACCGGAAAATCCTTTCGGAGAAAACTTTGACGCATCTCTGGTCTGGGGGCCCATCTTTGGCCGGAATGTCTATGCGGGATTTCGGTACAGAATTCCCTGACTGCGGGGCGTGGAAGAAAGGAAGGAAGGTGTAAAGGGAAATCTCGGATCTCGACTCAAATAAAAAAAATACAACTCCCACCTTTCAACTTTCAACCTCCAGAATCCCGACGAGTTGGCTGAGATTTTCAATCGCTACGTGACTCATCACCACGACTTTATACCAACGCGGGGCCAGATGGTTATCCGGTACCAGTCCAAATGTATCGACGGCTTCTACTGGGATACCATCTGCCCGCATGGTCACGATATTGGATTTGGGATTTCGGTAAAACTCCACACCGATGCGGTCCAGATTCTGACAGAACCACGCTGTGCGATTCTGGAGGATGAGCAGCTTTTCATCCCAGCCAAAAGGACCATGCGTGACCAGGATCATCCACACAGCAATGGCATTGGCTCCTGAGCGGCTTCCGATCAGGGTATAATCTTCTCCTTCCACGTAGCTGGCTTCCTGGGTATTGGCATACGCCATGTAGCCCTTTCGGATGAGAAAAATCCCGGTGCCATAGGGCGCCTGGGCCATTTTGTGGGCATCCATGGTGAAAGAAGTAATCGCCGGGTTGCCAAATGTCAGGTCTGATTCTTTTTCGGTGAATGGATAATAAAAACCCCCATAGGCACCATCTACGTGCAGCTTGTACAGGCATTCGTATTCGTGCAAAGCTGTTGTCAAGACTTCAATGTCATCTACAGAGCCGAACATGGTGGTCATCATATTACAGACCACGATAAAATACCGCTTGCCTTCCAATTTGGCTTGTTCGATGGTGGTACTGACGCCCTCTATGGTGATGGCCCGGGTCTCCTCTACGACGGGGTATGGATACATGTCCAGAGCCAGAATATTGGCCCCCTTGGCCATGGAGTAGTGGCTGTCTTCACTGCAGAGGATGGCGATTTCTTCTCTTCTGGCTCCATGTTCTCGCATGAAGTAGTTTCGATAAATCCAGATGGCCTGCATGTTGGCTTCAGTTCCACCGGATGCAACGTAACCATCCTGCTCACCCGGCTGTCCCTTGAGAATATCCACGGCACAAATCTCGATGAGCTCCCGTTCGATGGCATGAGTGCCATCAAAAAAATGCTCCGATTTCCCCAGGGTATGGCACCCGATATGGTTGGGGTTTTTGGTCATGGAGTAAATGAAGGGAGCGTCTTTTAAAAAGGCTACGTCCTGGTTGAATACCTTTTCATCGAGATAACTGGCGGGGACTCCCAGGACCCCTTTGCCATAATCCATGTTCTTCTGCAAGGCGTCGAAGACTACTTCTTTGATTTCTTCCTGAGTTTTTCGGGACCAGATATGGTACATGGGCTGTTATACGAATTCAAAATGTGAGTCCGAGCAGGTCGCTCAGGGGATGCAAGAACGAACACAAAGGCCACAAAGTGGAAGCACTTCGTAGCCTTTGTCTCTCTGACTGGAAATAATAGACGAATCAGAAGTTCCCTTCCAGGTCGATTCCAGTTGCCAGGCGCTGCATGGCCTCAATGTATGCGGCCAGACGCAGGGTACAACCGTGCTTTTCGTGGGAGGCCCACACTCTGTCAAACGCATCAGTGAGGATCGGCGCGGTTTTGTCGCGGATTTCCTCTTCAGAATAGTAGTGTCCGCGACGGTTTTGCACCCATTCAAAATAGGAAACGACCACCCCACCGGCATTGGCCAAGATATCCGGCACGATTACAATGCCATGGTCATCAAGGATCTGGTCAGCGTTGGCAGAAACAGGGCCATTCGCACCTTCGACGATGAGCCTGGCCCGGATATCCTCCGCATTTTCCTCGGTGATCACGTTTTCGATGGCAGCAGGAACCAGCACATCCACATCAAGGGCCATGAGTGCCTCATTGCTGATACGGGATCCTTCGAATCCTTCGAGGGTTCCGTTTTTCTTCAGCCAATTGACAGCAACCCGCACATCAATCCCGCTGGGATCGTAATGGCCACCAGTGTGATCACTCACAGCCACGATTTTCAACCCCTGATCGGAGAGCAACTTGGCTGCCCAGCTACCTACGTTACCAAAGCCCTGAATGGCAACAGTACATTCTTCCGGCTTCATGTTGAGCTTCTGAATAGCGAGCATGGTGTTAAGCATGACCCCCCAACCGGTAGCTGGCACCCTTCCTTTGGATCCTCCCAGATGAAGAGGTTTGCCGGTCACAACACCGGGGGTATATCCATAAATCCGGCTGTATTCATGGAAAATCCAGGCCATTTCCCGACCAGAGGTTCCCATATCTGGTGCAGGAATGTCGGAATCCTCACCAAACACGTCTTTCAACATCCGGGTGTAGGCGCGGGTAATGCGCTCCAGCTCGTCAGTAGATCGAATTTTGGGATTCAGGGTGATTCCACCTTTGGCTCCACCGTAGGGCAAACCTACGAGAGCACACTTAAAGGTCATCCAACCAGCCAGGGCCTTCACTTCGTCGAGATCGACAAAAGGCGCAAAACGAATACCGCCTTTGGAAGGGCCCATCACGGTGGAATGGACCACGCGATAGCCTTCAAAGACTCGAGTTGTGCCATCATCAAGCTTGACCGGAAGGTGGACAATGGTGATGCGCTCCGGCGAGGAGATCACATCGCGAAACCTCTGATCGAGGTTAATGATGTCTGCAGCTTCATTAAAGCGAGCCATCAAGGAATCATTGGCGCTGGGCCTGTGTGCAATCGGGGCCGTAGCCTTCGCTTCTGCCATATGTTAATTGATCATTATGTCGATTGAAAATATCATAATCCTTCAGCAGGAACCATTGAAATTACCTTCAAAAGTGAAAAAGCTCCGGGGGATTTCCAAGTGTTAATTTCTTCGCCACCAAACATTTATCCGTGAAGCCCAAAAATTAACATTTTCGCAATTTACAGAAACATACTGTAGAGAAATATGAAAGGGATGGCAAAAAGAAATCCATCAAAGCGATCCAGAATACCTCCATGTCCAGGAAGGATATTTCCACTATCTTTCAGTTGCAAACTCCTCTTAAACATAGACTCTACGAGATCCCCCAACTGCGCGGTTACAGCGATGATGCTCGCTACGACCACCCAGTTCCATGACTCTACCGGTATCCAGAATTGGAACCCCATGCCCATTAACACACAAAATATCGCTCCACCAATCGATCCTTCCCAGGTCTTTTTCGGGCTGATTCTTTCAAACAAGAGATGCTTCCCCAAAAATCTGCCAGCAAAATAGGCCATTGAGTCAAGCGTCCAGATCAGAAAAATGATGCCAAAGGGAATATGCCAGATAAAATTGTCTTCTGCAGACATCTGTGGCCCAACAGCCATTTCAAAAAACAACAGAAATGGAACCAGGACATATACCACCGATAATACCGGGGTGCCCAGCATCCTCACGGGATTCTGAACTGAAGGAGAAAACAAGACGATCAACGCCATCGCTGGAACCAGTAAAGTGCCTATCGCCAGTGTGATCGCCTTGAAAGGCCATTCTGGCAGCGACATAGTTTCCAGGAAAATGCTTCGAGCAGAAAGCACTACCAGCCAGGCAGATGCTCCGAGTAACAGGGTCGCCAGACGAATCCCCAAAGATTCCACTCCGCAGGTCCGCATCAACTCCCACATACCCAGCAACGAAATCAACACGCAAAATATCCATACGCCCAGGGGAGATATCACCAAAGCCGCAATTGCCACTGAACC
>CAZLKP010000048.1:0-2600 GCA_964560095.1 uncultured Bacteroidia bacterium | reverse complement strand
AGCAATGATAGACGTAAGTATCCGTGTGACGAGGTTTCGGTTCATAGGCTTCCTTCTTGATCAGCCTTCCCGGCCTTCTGTTGGTAGCGATGGAGCAAAAACAAGGTCAGTGTAGCAGAAATCAGCGCTACATACCACACCGGGCGTTCGGCTTCGCCTGACATTATCTCCAGATCTTCTTCGCTCACAAATACCTGGGCAACAATGGCAGCCCCATTAAACACAAAATGCGCTGCCATACTGCTCCACAGACTGCCCCCATAGACCACAAAATATCCCAGTAAACCTCCCAGCGCCATCCGGGAGAAAAAACCCAGCGCCTGTAGGTGAATGAAACTGAATAATGCCGCTACGATCCAGACCGACACGTGTACATTCCAGCGCCTGCGGGCATGGCCCAGCATATATCCTCTGAAAAAGAGCTCTTCACAAACAGCCGGAACCAAGGCAAATACAAATAAATTGGCCAGCAACACGCCTACCCCTTCTGCCTGAAACAGAGCCATCAATGTCTCCTGCCCGAGTGCTTCCTGGTCCTTCAGCATATCTTCCAGGCCGGCCAACGACTCCGGAAGCTGCAGGACAGATTCCGGGAGGTACATCCATTGAACCGCCGGAACCGAACATAGCATCACCATTACGGCCAGTACGGGGAGCCACGCCGGATGGGAACTGCGTAATGAAAGCACCTGCCACGGATTGCCCAAAAGACTGGCCATGATCCACCCGGGAATCCCCCAGATTAGCACCTGATTAAAAAACTGAATGGTCCTGAAAAAACTGTGACTGCCTGACCCTGCATCAAAATCTCCACCCAGAATCGCCCGGACGATCTCAGTCGAATAGCCAAACACAAGCCCAACCACCGGGGCTACGGCAGCCACCAGGATGATCTGCAACAACAAATACATCATCAGAGCCAGCAAAAACCCATACACAGGGTGGCGCTGAAGATTGTCAACCCAGATTTGTTTCATTTCAGACATGCTCGGTTGTTTTCCGGCTAATCAAAGTTAGAAGGTTCATGCTGTCATCATAATCAGGGGCACAAATTCTAATTGTTGCAGCTGCAATTAGGGAATATTTATGGAATCCTGACCGTTTGAAACTCTCAATAACAAAAGCGCTGGAAATGTGTACCTTTGGTGAGAGAAATATTCCCGATTAGTTCACATTAAACCCATACCGGTTTGCGCATTGACAAGAGTGACATGGTGAAGATTGGTGATGTAGAAGTTGGTGCTTATCCCTTGTTGCTGGCTCCCATGGAGGACGTCAGCGATCCTCCTTTTCGCGTTCTCTGCAAAGAACACGGAGCAGATGTCGTTTATACCGAATTCATCAGCTCAGAAGGGCTTATCCGGCTTGCAGACAAGTCCGTGGATAAGCTGGATGTTTATGATGCAGAGCGCCCTGTGGGAATCCAGATTTTTGGAAATGAGATTGAATCGATGCGGCAAAGTGCCCGGATTGTGGAACAGGTAAGCCCGGAAATCCTGGACATCAACTATGGCTGCCCGGTCAAAAAAGTCGCTTGTAAAGGTGCCGGTGCGGGGATTTTGCAAGACATCGACAAGATGGAGCGAATGACCCGCGAAATCGTCAATGCCACACAGCTGCCTGTGACGGTCAAAACCCGCCTGGGCTGGGATGAGCATTCCATTCGGATTGTCGAAGTCGCTCTCAGACTGCAGGATACCGGCATCAAAGCCCTCACCATTCACGGTCGCACGCGCAAGCAGATGTACAAAGGCTCCGCCGATTGGACGCTGATCCAGGAAGCTGCTGCCCACCCGGATATCGAGATTCCCATTTTCGGAAACGGGGATGTGGATTCACCAGAAAAAGCTCGCGAAATGCAGATTCGCTATCCCGACGTGGCAGGCATCATGATTGGTCGGGGTTCAATTGGCAATCCGTGGATCTTCAATCAAATCAAGCACTATCTCGACACCGGAGAGCATTTGCCCGAGCCTATCATTCGCGAAAAAGTGAATATGTGCCGCCGACACCTCGATATGTCTGTGGCGTGGAAAGGTGAATACGTCGGAATCCGGGAAATGAGAAGACATTATCCTGCCTATTTCAAGGGAGTCCCCGGGATCAAGCCCATGAGAATGGTCCTCGTGAGTTCCCCTGAGCTGCTGGAAATTTACGATACACTGGACAAAATCGAAGCCGAATGGGGAGACACATCCCAGGCAGAAGCGTTGTCCTCAGAACACATTGGTATCAGTGTTAACACCCAGCAGACCCGGAAAAAACTTCGGAAAAAACTTCGGGTTCCCACTCAAGCCCCTGTCTGACAGGACAGTTGACCGTGCCGATATGTTCGAAAACTTGAAATGGTAGGGAGAATTCTTCGTGAGCTTGTGGAATTTTCGCTACCTTTTGCTCCTGTTAATACCAAAGCTCTGTACCTCACATTAATGAACCGAATCATGAAGCTGCGCTTGTTGCTTTTCGGGTTGTTGCTGTCAACGCTGGCTCCCGCATGGGGTCAGGATGATGACATTGATGTCACCACCCTGCTGGCTGACACCAAAACCTTTATTTTCAGCGATAACCAAAGTACCGTTAAAGGTTACATCTACACCCAG
>CAZLKP010000047.1:14340-17237 GCA_964560095.1 uncultured Bacteroidia bacterium | reverse complement strand
TTCCGTCACCCGGAAGGACGTTCCGTCGCGGCGAACGAAATTCCCGCGGATCCAGGGCGAATCCTTCCGGTATCGGAAGGACGCGTTTCAACACGAAAATTTCATGGATTCAGGTTTCGTTCTCTCACCCTTTCAGCTGGCACGCCCTGATAAATGCCATAGGGATCAAGATCTGAAGTGGCAACAGATCCAACAGAGAGGATCGCGTGGCTCTGGAGGGTAACTCCCGGGCATACGGTGCTTCGTGCGCCTACCCAGGATCCGGATTTTAGGATGATTTCGCCGATCATCAGATCGAAGGAAGGCGTTTTGTAATTGTGATTGCCGGTCAGGAGCATGGCTCCCTGCGATAGGCACACATGATCTTCCAAAGTCACATCGGCCAAATTGTCTATCCATACCCGCTCCCCAATCCAGCAGTGGTCTCCGACGCTAAGCCTCCAGGGGTACTTGATATTGACTCCTGGCTTGATGATGACGCCGCGTCCCACCTTTGCTCCGAATGCCCGGAGTAACGCTACCTTTAGACTGGAAAGCGGATTCAGGGGATTGATGAAAAAAATAGTATTCACCAGATACCACAGCAGGCGTTTGAAGGTAGATCCGCCGGGTTGGTACCAGCTGTTGTCGAATTGGTCGAGGCGGCTATTTCCACCGGTTGTCTGGGTATTCATAACCATCGCTAAGGGAATAAAAGGCGAAAGTAGTCACGCTTGAAATGACTGTTCTGAAGGTAATGCACAGCAAACTTACGTGCTTGTTCCGAGTATTGAGAAAATGTCTGCTGGTCCCAGGCAACGACTTCATTGAGGGCCCGCACGTACTTCGGTATATGGGACAAGGGGATGGCCCAGCCCGCTTGTTGGCTTTCTACCTGATTCCAGGGGGTCTGGTCGCTAAGGAGTACGGGCAGACCACAAAGGAGGGCATCGAAAATTGCATGACCAAAGTTCTCTCCGTGTGTGGTAAGGGCAAAAAGGTGGTAGCGTTTCATGAAATCAAGAATCTGATAATGAGGCATTGCTCCAAGATAGCTGACCGCCACATTTGAAGGCAACTGGCTGATGTGTTGCTGACACTGCTGCCAATAGCCCTCGTCCTCCACAGGCCCTACCAGATCCAGTTGAACAGTTCCTTGAACTGATTCGAGGCTTTTCAGGAGTGTTTCCAGATTTTTTTTGGGCTGAATTCGGGAAATATACAGGAGTTTTGCCACACCAGGATGCTTGGAAGGGAAGCCAGGCAATGTACTCTCCAGGTCCGAGGTTGGTATGTTTCCAACTTGCTGAACTTCCGATCTGCTGCCGAGATGCTGGCGAATATCTGCAGCTTCCTGATTGTCTGTGGCCTGCCACACGACCTTTTTGTGTGTCCCGAGGAGTCGGATGAGCCGAATAAACAGTCTTTTTTTACGCATGCCATATTGAATGGCACCGGCATGAAGCATACCTCTGGGTGCCAGAACCACTCTCGGTGCCAGCGATTTTCTACCATGCCACCTCAGGGGAAACATGGTGAATGGCAGGGAAAACATGGAATTGAGATAAACAGCATCCGGCTGGAGTTTCCTCAGCTCTTGCTCCATGATCCTGTGTTTTCTGGGGCTGGCATACCAGACCTGAATACCAGGTTGGAACGCCGTCCAGGTATCGGTTGGCAGATCCGGATAAGGGGAATCGTCTCCCGCATCCCTGTCTGAAGTGAAAATGAAAATATCGGAAGAATCCTTGAGCAGGTGCGCCAGATTCTCTACCGACCGGATCGGGCCCCCGGCCTTATATCCGGGAGAAAACCAATCGACGAAGATGGCAAGGGTTGGTTTAGGCATGGATGCTATCTTCTTTCGATCTTGATTTGATCTACCTTAATATCTTCTCCTTCGAGGTGGATACTAAGCAGGTGTTCTGAAGGGGACAGATTCCGGAAGGCACGTGAATGGATTGTTTTCCACCTCCACTCATCTGCATCGTTGACAGAAATATTTCCAGCTTCCTGCCCATCTATGGTGAGCCTGAGCCTTCCAGCGGTTCCGGTGGTTTTGATTTTGACACTGAATGACCCTGCGGTTCTTGGCTGAAAGCTGTATTTGGCGCAGGGGTTCAAGCCGTCTGGGGAAATGTAGGTGGTGAACGTGGAAAGAATTAACTCCTGCAACCCCGCCGTGGATGTGTTACAATCCTGAATGAAGTCCGCCATTTCAGCTTCAAACATGAAGTCTTCGCTCCACCAGGACGGATGTCCTGCCTCATGCCATGTGTCAAGTTGGCACACAACTGGAGACTGTTTGTTGCTGAGGTCAAGGTGATACACGGAACCTTGTCGCCTCACCGGCATGGTGATCTCATAACCGTCAATCACGGTTGACACCACAGTGGAGTCTTCGACATTGCCTTTTGCATTAGACACAGGTTGAATTGTGCCAGCGATGACGTAATCCGGGCGGTTGTTGTGTTTTCTGGCGACCACCAATACTCTGGGGTCACTGCTCTCGTATTCTGTTATCGGTACTCCTTCAGAATCAGTCAGCAAATTTCCGTTTCTCAGAATATCCTCATAGCGGCTGGTGATGGCCTGGGCATATACTGGCATCGCTGCCTGCCATGCATAATTTTCAGGCCTCGGGAAGTTCGCTACATGTCGTTCATGGAATACCCCGGTGTAATAGTATTCTGCCCCAACGACGCCCAGACATTTCAATAATCCCAGCCACTGACTCGGTCTTACGTTTTTTTCTGGATCCTTATTCCACCCTGCTGCCACAAACGGGGAAAATAGAGGGTCTCCGGCCTGAATTTCGACCTTGCGGGTCATGGCTATCCACTCCCATCCGCGCCAGGGGCCTTTCCATCTACGCCAGTTGTCGGGCCAGCGCACGTAAAAATTCGGCGTGCTGTAAT
>CAZLKP010000047.1:9358-14291 GCA_964560095.1 uncultured Bacteroidia bacterium | reverse complement strand
GGTTCGGGCTTCCTGCCATGCAAAGCGGTCGAGCCCGTAGGGACCGCCATCAATGCCGTACCAGGTAAATGTGGTGTTGGTGAAGCGGGAATCATTGAGCAGGGCGTCCCGGTAGGCAGATCGCCAGGAGGTTTTCCACTCGGCAGCGAAGTCTTCCCAACTGCTATGGCCAGATTGGCGGTACAGCTCCGCGGCTTGAGGATCCTGCTCAAGTACCTCCGGAGAAATCGGGATGGGAGCCACTTCACCGTTTTCATTGATGATGTCAACAGGGCGGTTCAATTGATCCAGGATGGGCGTGAGGTAGGCTCGCTGGCAGCGGCCATCTTCTTCAAACAAAGAAATGGGAGCACCCGGGCGCCACAATGCAGGTCGTTGAACGGGTTCTCCGGCTCGGTTGAGAAACTGTCCGGAGGGATTCTGGAGATAGTAGTCCTCGTCGAGATCTTTTCTGTTGACATTGGGCCGGGAAGCCTGACTACCCGGGAGCACCTCCGAAGGGCGCACCTGAATCCAAAATGTCGTGATGGCGATGGGCCATTCCGGATGGGCATTGGCAGCATCAATAAAGGCCTGGGCAAAGGAAGGCCCTCCGCGGGCCAGGGCTTTGCCTCGTGTGGCGTTTTCCAGGGTGAGATAATAATGCCAATTTGTTACCAGCTCTTCCTGTAAGCGAATCTGTGCCTTGGCAGCTTCCGGAACCGATGGAATCGTAAATTTATAGCCTGCCATATAGGCTGGGTGGATCCAATTGAAATTGGGGAGGAGGGTATGTCCTGGTTGGAATCTCGGCACAGGGAAGGATCTGAGCTGACTCATGGCAGGAGGCGGAGGTGAAAACCGGGGAAACTCCCTTGGATCAGAAGCATTGGAGGGTGCGGCTATTGATTCCTGTGCATCTAAGACAGAAAGATCTCGTGATCGCTCCAGCAATTGATCCGGATATACAATTCCTTGATAGATCCGGATGTCAGACACATCACCCTTAAATGAGCGATCTGCTCTTGCGCTTTTACCGAAGCGAATCTGTGGGTTGCAGGGATCTTTACCACAGAACTCTCCCCGCGGGGCTTGCTGCCCGCTCCAGCCGTTGGCCTGCAGGCCGTCTAGCCAGATTTCTCTTCGTCCCGTGGAGGCATGCATTTGTATGATCAGCGTGTGCCAGTTGCCGTCGGCCCAGGTGGCGTACGATCCTACTCTGCCACCTTCCAGCGGAAACTTCGCCAGATGCTGTTCGATGTTTCCGCTGCCATCTTTGACACGGCTTCGGATGGAGAACAAAGATGTCGTCAGGCGAATATCGAAGCTGTAATCTCCACTCCAGAACAGCCAGCAGGATTCTTGCTTCTTGTCAGTGGGGATCCTGAACCGGATAAACATGGTAGTCTGCGAGGGGAGAAATGGCAAAAGGGTAAGGAGCCCGCTTTCGGCATCTTCCTTCAAGTGGACAAAGGCTTCTCCACGCTCCGTCTGTTGCTGGTAATCGTCAGTAGCACCGAGGATTTTGTGATCACCCGCCAGAGATCGTTCCCAGGCTAAAGAGGAAAAATCCCATGTGGCGATCGGAGTGCTTTGGGCTCGGATCTGCGATTCGCTCATGATCAAGAAGGTCGCGATGAAGGCCGCTATTCGGATTAACAGGACTGTGGTTTTCATCATATTCTCAGGGTTTCACACAATAACGCAGACCAGGACTGTGGTGTGATACTCAGGGCAAGGTCGCGGCTTCTTTGCCCCATGAGGGCCAGTTGTTCAGAACTGTGATTCATACAGCGTTTCATGGTTTCTACCATGGCATCTACGTTTTCGGTGGGGAAATAATATCCGTTGTAGCCGGGTTTTACAAAGCCTGCCCGTCCACCTACGGCTTCTGAGACAAGGATTGGGTATCCTGCTGCAGCGAATTCGTGTAGCACCACCCCCCAGGCTTCCTTTCGGCTTGGCAGAATCAATACACCTCCTTTCTTTATTTCTTCTCTCAGTTTTTCCGGTTGAAGAAACGGGGTATGCAAAATACCCGGCACATCTTTCAGCTCTTCTTCTACTGGCCCCGATCCATAAATCTGAATGGGCCAGGGATGTTCATATTCTGTAGCCAGCTGATCTGCTGCCCTGGCCAGCAGATCGGCCCCTTTGATCCGGATCAACCGCCCGGTATACACAAATCGCTTCGCCATGTTTTTTCCAGGTTCATCGGTCAAAAACCGAGATACATTGGCCGAATAAAGACCTGTCAGAATCTTCTTTCTGTCAAACCCCAATCGACGGGCATATTCGTACTGGAACAAGCCCGGAATCCAGATATGCGAAAAGGACGGATGGAGATACCAGCGGCTGATGACTGTGGCGACTTGTTGTCTTCGGGTGCCAAACCATTGGTTGTCCATTCCCAGAATGGTGGGCACACCCCGCGTTTTGAGCATTTTTCCCACCTTCCTGTACATCGGGTCCACCCATCCGCTCGAATAAAGTGCCAGAATCTGATGAGAGGAAATCAGTGTCTGGCAGTCGCTCAGAGAGACGCTGGTGCGGTTCACCAGAAAAATGTTCTTGACTTCCGGGAGCTGAAAAGGGGATAGTGGGTCAGTATCTTGCCTCACAGCCAGAATCTGACAGCCAGAATCAAGGGCAAATTGTGTGAGACAATCATAAAAGTAGCCTGACAAACGACTGTAGAGTACCAGGAATACTGGTAGTTTGGGGTTCAGCTCAGGAATGGGCATGTCTTTGATTGATTGAAAGGGAACCAATGTATCCAAGACCGATGTAAAAATAAATCGTGAAGGCGTTGAGTGATGCGGTGAGCCAGGTCTCATATACGGCCGCCACCAGCAACGCCAGCAAATATCCGGTCGTTCGCCATTTATGATAACTCCGAATCACCTGACCAAACAGAAAAACCAGGAAGGCAAGGGTGCCAAGGATGCCATTGTTCAAAAGAAGGGTGAGATAGGAATTCCAGGTAGAACTCATCTGACGGAAAATCTGCAGCTCTTCTGGAACTTCGAACTGGTAAATGTATTCGGCATAACTGAACCCGCCACCCAGCCACAGGTGTTCTGGGATCTTTGACAGGGCAAAGGTCCAGGAAAGCAGCCGCCCGGAACCATCTTCGATGGATTCTGCTCTCAGAAATTCTCCCAAACCCAAAGCCTGGATCAAGCCGGGAATATCCACCCGAGTGAAAAACAGGTAAACCGTCGGGACCATCACAAAAAAGAACAACAAGCGCCGGTTGCGGGTCTGGAACCACCACCCGAAAAACAGAAAGACCAGAACGCCCAGCATCCCATTCCTGCTGCCCGACAGGATCAGGCTGATCAGCAAAAATGCCAGATACCAGAACCAGAACCTACCCACACGGCCTTTTCGACTTTGATAATAAAAGACCATCAGGGGAAACTGCACCAGCGAAAACAGCCCGATACCATTGGGATTCCCAAAAATGCCCTGGTAGCGGATACCAAGCGCGAGGTCCACACCCGGAATCAAAAAGTGAAGGACAAGGCCCAGGGCAAAGACTGAACCGGTGAAATGCAGGAATCGCCGAAAATTAGCCGTGCTTTTCTGAAGCAGCGGGACGTAAAAGTGGAAAGCCACAAATACCACCAAAAAATAGGAAATGGTCTTCTGAAATGCCTGGAAGCGCTGAGGGCTGTTGATCACCAGGGCTAAGACAGACAGGAGGAAGAAAGGCCAGATCCAGTGGAAGGATCGTTTGAAAGAAACTCTCCCCATGCGGATATCCCGAATCGTGAGCACGACCAACAGCAAAAGTAGGATGATTCGGCCGGTTTTGAAGTGGGAGAGGGCCTCTGTACGACTGTCGCCCAGAATCAGAATGGTCAGATAAAAAAAGCCCAGCGTCATCCGGGAGCGCCGGATCAGCATGAAGACCCCGAACACCAGGATGAGCAACTGGCCCAGCACCGGATGCACCGCTCCACCGAGAAATATGGCCGGGAGGATGAACAGGATTAGTTCCGAATGCCGTTTCAGAAATGCTCTCATCGCAGGCGCGTCAGTTCATCAATCGTTTGCAGGGTTTGTTGGCCAATCGTTTTCCAGGTGTAACCGGATCGGACAAGCTGAAGGGCAGCTCCCTTCAGCTTGAACAATTCCTTTTCAGGCATGCGTATGCAGGTGTCAATGGCTGCTGCCAGGGCAGAAAGATTTCCCGGAGGAATCAGAAAGCCCGTTTCACCGGGAATCACCAGGCTGGATACCGCCCCTACATCCGTCCCGATCACGGCCAGCCCACTGGCCATGGCTTCCAAAATGGCATTGGGCATGCCCTCTGAAAACGACGGACAAATCAACACATCGCCTTGCCGGAGAAGATGTAGAATGTCGTTCTTGTCGGAGAGCAGGCCATAGTATTGCACATGTGGGAGAGAAAGCTGCCGGGATGGGCCAATCGGCCCGATAAAGGCAAAATGGCTGTTGACCTGCCAGGCCTCATGGTCCCTGATTACCCGATGTAGTTCTTCAATGCCCTTCCGGCGTTCGTACCGGCCCATGAAGACAAATCTTCGGGGCTGTGATACGGGTGATGGGGCATCTGACAGCCATGAGCCTGAAATGCCACCTGGTATTTCCCGGATATGGTTGGCTGGAACGCCTAAGCGATTCCGGATAATATCTGTGATTTTTCCCCCATAGCTAAACACCACATCTGCCTGCTGGGCCTGCCGGATAAAAGCCGGCCTGAGCATCAGATGCTGGATTCTGAGCTTGTAATTGGGGGGAATCTGAAACATTTCATAACCGTGTGCCTTCACCCCGATCGGAGGAAGTACTTGCCCGGCTGCTTTGGCTTTGAGAAAGGCCCCACCTGTGAGCCCTTTGGCATAGATGAAATCCACGGGAGGCCTTGTCCGGAAGACTTCATGAACCGATTGGCTGTATGTGGCCAGTTCACGGAGATAATGCC
>CAZLKP010000047.1:6604-9348 GCA_964560095.1 uncultured Bacteroidia bacterium | reverse complement strand
GTTGATCCTGTGTCTGGCTTCTGGCACCATGCCTTCCAGTTCATCCAGATCTGATCTTCCTGCACCCTTGTCGGTATGGTACAGATCAATCTCCACCCCCAGCAGGGCCAGCGACTGCGCCAGATTGAAGGAATGACGTTGCATGCCTCCAGTGACATAGGGCGTAATGCCGTCGGTGATGAGGGCGATTTTCATGGGCTTGGGGAATCCATCAAACGTGATAAGGAAGTGTGACTACTGGTGGAGGTCATCATTCAAAGAATGCCTTGTATTGTTCGGGCTTCGTAGTTGCCAGAAAATCAAAATGAGGAGGTAGTTTCTGGTCATCGACGTCAAACGGGAGGATCCTTGAAAAACCGCATGGTAAATCGCTCCCCAAAATCGTGGTATTGGGTGCATCCATCGGAATATTCTACCTGAAAACAAGGCTGTTGGATCTGTATAGTTTGGATCCCTCCTTTGAGGACAAATGCTTCAAAGCACTCAACATCCAGTTTGCAAAAACTGATTGGAGGGGCCTGTTGCTGGGCCCAGAACTCGTCCAGAGATTCCACTGGTACCCGTTCAGTTTTCATTGGCTCAGAGGCTTTTTCTTCCTGAAATCGCACAAAAGACCCCAGGCCGGAGTTTCTTACCGGAACCGAAATTTCAAGCATGCTTTTTTCTGTTCCTAGTCCAAGATTACACGGCTTTATGATGTCTTCCAGGTCGGGATTGAGCTCCAAATGGCGGCTGAGTCTGGCAAACACAGGCGGATTGGGTTCGAAAGCGAATATTCGGGGAAGGGAGGCTCCGGATCTGTCTTTCCACTTCCGGGCAACACTCAGAGAGAAAAAGCCGCTGTTGGCGCCAATATCCAGGATCGACTTCCCTTCATGGTGGGAGAGTGCAGCCAGATCAATGGCCATGAAGGGCTCATTGGCAAATAGTTTCCAGTTGGTGTATTCGTTCAGAGGCAGATCTAGCTCCACACCGTTTCGGTTAAACCTCCGGGAGCCACGATTGTGGTAATACCGCGAAAGCGGGATGAATCGTTGCCTGCCGGTATTCCAGCTGTTTCGGGCAACCACGCCATCAAGGCCTGTTGCAACGAGAAACGTCCATATCCAGTGGCGGATCAGCTTTTTCATAGGAAGCATACTTGGGTATACAGGAGAAAGTGAATCATTGTGTTGGCTGATGCTGCTGAAGGAGTGAAGTGTAAAGATCGATGTATTTCTGGCAGACCTTCTCAGATGAGAACTCCCGGATGATCAGATTTCGTCCCTGCCTGCCGTACTTCCAAGCGATGTCGGGGTGGTCCAGAAGACGCATGGTTGCCGCTGCAAACCGCCTCCAATCTCCGTGGGGGACCAGGTATCCGTTATGCTGGTCTCGAAGCCACTCTCCCACACCACCTGTGTCAAATCCCACTACAGGTCGGGTATGCAACATAGCTTCCGGACCCACATTGCCAAAGGCTTCGGGATATATGGAAGGAAAGACGACCACCTGTGCCTGCTGAAAAAACCTGTGAACTTCCTCAGGCGATTTCCAGCCATGGAGGGTGATCTGTTGGGCAAGGCTGGAAGATTGGATCAAGGATTCCAACTCAGCACGACCAATGCCATCCCCGACCACATCCAAATGCAGCTCTGGCCGCTCCCGGAAATAGGGCTCCAGGTGCCTGATCATCGGCACAATTCCCTTCGTAGGGGCAATCCTTCCAACAAACAACAGGCGCGGGTTTAGGGGAAATTCTGCCCCTTCATCTAGGTCGGGTACCACTTGTGGAGGTGGAATCTTGATGAGCTTTTGAGCCGGCAATCCTCCTTCGATAGCCGCCTGTCGCATATATACCGATGCCACCATAATCGCGTCATAGCGATCTGCAGCCTTGGACACTTCAAATGTGGTGTTGGTCCACGCGCGCCAGAGCTTTCGGGGATGTCTGGGTGCACAGATTTCTGTGTAAGCATGGACGAAACAATGCATACCCCAGGGTTTGGTGCAGGGCTCCGCCTGCCGATACCAGAACTTGCCATGACCCGGGCACACGAGGCGTGGTTCATGCATATACCGGACGATGGGGCCATCATAGATGGTGAAGAGTTGTTTCAGGACTTGCGGCAATACCACCCCATGAATATGGATGAGGTCGAAGGATTGGTGCTCCAGAAGATGCTTCAGGGCCTTTTTGACCTCTGCAAGGGAAGAAAGCGTGACCTGTGCCCCTTCGTCAAATTGCCAGGAGTAACCGCTTCCTGAGTGATCCATGGTCAGCAGGGGACTTTGAACCCCGAGATCCTCCATTCCTGTCTGTAAGCGACGGATGTGGACCCCGCTGCCTCCTTTCAGATGATTATTTTCGTGTATGCGGAGAATCTTCATGAGGCTTTATGACGTTGATCCAGAACCACCTGCCTGATGATGCTAGATGTATGTCTGAAGATGATATCCCAGGTCAGTGATTTTTTCACAACCTGATGTAGCGCCTCGCCATACCTGTGAATCAGGGAGGGGTTCCGGTATACCTCTTCCAATGCTTTTGCGATTCCGTGCTCCTTTTCCTCCTGATCAAAAAGAAGCATAGCTGTATCTCCAAACCAGGAACGAAGGTTTAGTACATCCGGCCCAACAGCTAGACACCTGGCAGCTCCGTAGTCGAGCACCTTCATATTGGAGGGGTAAGGTTGGCTTCCGGGAATCACACCGATATGCATACCCGCAAGCTGGCTGGCAAGCGCCTTCTTATCCAGCCAACC
>CAZLKP010000047.1:0-6594 GCA_964560095.1 uncultured Bacteroidia bacterium | reverse complement strand
TCCGTATGTCTTCCGGTAGCAATTGAAATGCCTTGACCAGCAGATCGAGTCGATGGTGGGGGCGGGCATTGCCGATAAAGCACACTTGCAGAGGGAAGGAGAGGTTTTTTGTGATTCCCTGAAATTGTTCCAGGAAAGATCCTTCAATCCCGTTTTCAATGTTCTCCCCCTGAATTCTTTTGTCGTTGAGAAGATCACCCCACGAACCGACAAAAAACACATAGCTGGACAGACGAAATGCACGGATTTCCAGAAACTTCAGCAGGAAGTTTAGGTATCCAGGCGAGTAAATCTTACGCTGATAGTGCCGGATGCCGTTGTTTTCGTATATGTGTGGAATGCCCAGAAGCCTGGCGATGATTACGCCGTTGTAATTGAGCTCGGCGCTGCGCTCATAGATGAAATCGGGAGCAAGTCGTTTGATTGCCTTGTAGTATCTGAAAAAGGGCCGGTGATTGGTCAGGATGCGCTTGATATCAACGAGGGTCTGGTACCATGTGGTTTTCTTCCATTGTGGGATTTCTGGTGTTTTTGAATCGCTACTGACCGTGTTTTTCGGGATGTCACACCATGCGAGAAATTCCATGTCGAAATACTTCCCCAGATATTTTCGTCCCACCTGAATATGTTGATAGGCTCCGGTTCCCGGATTCAGGCATCCGGATTCCGTGACGATGTAGGCACCTTTGTATGTGGAGGAGTCAGTCATGAAGGCGCATGTGTGTTGGCTCTGCCAGAAGCTGTCTGCATGATTTCTGCATACATGGATTCGTAGCGGCCCAGGATAGCGGATTCAGAAAAACGCTCCCGGCAGGACTGGTGTATCTCCTCCTGATCATACTGGTCATAATTCTGAATCAGTGTTGTGATTGCTGATGTCAATGTTTCTACATCATCCTCTTCGCACAGAAGTCCGTCCTTACCCGGTCTGATAATGTCTCTTGGGCCAAAGGAATCCGTGCTAACAACCGGTCGGCCCCGTGCCAAAGCTTCGATGAGATTGACTCCGAAGGTTTCATATTCGCTGGTGGAGAGCAGACAATGGGATTGATCGATGGTTTTCCGCACTTCTTCCCGGTTGAGCAAGCCAGTAAAATGAATGAATTTCCTCAAGCCAAGGGTATCAGCCTGTTGCTCCAGTTTTTTTCGGAGTGGTCCATCACCAATGATGGTTAATTCCACAGGATGTCCCTGAGATCGGAGCGATGAAATGGTATCAATACTAAGAGAAAAGCGCTTTCGGGCTATCAGGTAGCCAATGGCACAAATCCGAAACGGCGGATTTTGGAAGGACGTAGTCGTTGGATGATCAAAAAATGCTCCAGGAAGTAGGTTGGGAATCACCTTTATGCGTGCTTCCGCTAGCTGATATTGATCCACCAGCTGATTTTTCAAAGACTGGCTTACGGCAGCAAGCCCCTGAGAATCGTGAAAGGCAGAGGTAATGGCCATTTTATACAGCGGATGCTGAAAGCACTTCCTGAATTTGAGATTGGTAGAGTGTTCTGTGAGCACAAACGGAATCTGGTATTGATGGGACAACCAATTTGCGGCTAATCCTCCCCAGACGGCTGCTTGGGCGTGGAGCAGGTCCGGCATCCCGTGTTGGTTGACATAAGACCGGAAGGCGAGATTCACCCGCCGGTAAAAGTGAGAGAAATTTATTTTCCGGATGCCAGGCACAATGGACTTGGAGAAGGAATAAAAGGTGGGAATCCCCTTGTCGTTGAAGGATTCAGGGGATTTCGGTCTGTCCCAGGGAGCCTTGAATTGCATGATATGGTGTGGAAAAAGGATCCCGGTTTGGTGACCTTGTTTCATCATACCACGCGCAAATTCTTCAAAGAAAGACCCCGACATAGGTTCTTCTGGCGTTTTGTACCAGGAGACAACAAACAGAATATGGGCCATGAATCCAGGAAATTATTGCATGTGAAGAAAGGGAAAAACGGGTTGCTGTCTCCCATTAAGAATTCCCTGTGATCATTTTCATCAGGCGACGGGAATAATACTGGTATGCCTTCCGAACGGGCTTGAAGGGAGAATAGGAGCCTTTATTGGCATGGGGAAAAGGGATATCCGGGATAGATTCTCCCAAAAATTCGCAGATGCGTTCCCAACCGTCTCCATGCTCCCAGTTGACTTCCAGCAGGTCCCCTGGCCTGTCGGCAAAGTATGCCTGAACCTCTTCATTGTGGCGTTTGTAGCGGTCGAGGTACAAGGATTCATTTCCGCGGGGATCTCCGACACCATAGATCCATCGGCGCATGGGCTTATCAACGCCCCCAAAATGATTGGTGACGGAGTTGATCCATTTTTCATCGTCCCGGAGTGTCAAAATGAATTTGGACCCCGGATACCACTGATCAAGCTCCTGATACAACAAAGGCCAGGGGTTGTCTTCGTATGCATCGAAGCTATCAGCGATCTTTCTGATGCTGTCCAGGTCTTCTCTTTCTAGAAAAGGAACGAGATCGTGACGGATGTCTGAGACAGTATATCCAAAATGAGCCAGTACCATTCGAAGGGTGGAGGTCCCGGTTTTATGGAAGCCGACGCCAATGACTTTGGTGTCTTTCATATAAGGGGATTTTAATTTTTTTTTACATCGATAGAAAGTGAAAAGTCAATTCAAGTCTAATCAAAAAATGAATATTGAAATGCTTCAATATCCTTTTCGAACCAATTCGAGATGATCATTTTTGTTTCAGGGGAATAATACTCTTGATATGGCTTACCGCTTGTTTTGTTGTAATGCTGCAAAACGGCTTCAATTCCAATCATGCTTATAATGTGGGCGAAATCATCCTCGATTTGCTCTAGTCTTCCAACAAAGTCTACACATATTTTTCCACTTTTATCAGATATCCAATCCATTTGTGGTAAAAACATTTTTGGATTGTTGTAGTATACAGGATCTTTATCTTTTCCGTAGGTTTTTCTTACCCATTCCTCAAAAGGAATAGGTAAATCTTTCATTTTATTCTGGTTGGTTTTTACTCTATATCGGTAATGAGAAACAACTTTATCCCATGGATTTCTCACGATGGTGAAGGTGAATGCTTCGTTCCAATGTTGCTGACCAATTTTATGGATCACTTCTTGGGCAGTGAAGTGTTGTTTGGGTTGAATGCCTAAAGCTCTTCCCACGCTTGTACCACCAGTTTTGTTGATATGAATAAAAACAAATTTTGTTTTTGGTCCTTCCCTTAGTAGGGTTAGGTCATCGGGTCCATTTTTTTGTGTAATGGCTCGAAGCCTTCTTTTACTCTTTTTGAGGATATTAATCAGAGAAGAAGCCATGATAGTTAAATTTTTGCAGTGTTGAGGCCATCAAATCAGAAAGAGATGGATATTCTTCCTTGGGGATTTCTTCCCTCCATTTCCCGATGGATGAGGTAAATATGGGTTTTTGGACATTTCGGTGATGATCGAACAGTGTGGTATCACCCATTTTCTCAAATAACTGCTCGGTATTCACGGCCGAATCCGAAGGTTCGATGTTCAGAAAGTGAAATACCCGGGCTAAGGTTTCAGATTCATGGCGGACAAGATCCTCATATCTCACCTCCATGTATTGGTCGTTTCCGATAAACGATCCAAATTCCCTGGCCCTCCTACAGGAGTTTATCCATCTGAGTGCAGCTTTCTGGTATGTGTCGATCAGGCCAGATTTTACGTATGAATTGATCACATCCTTCCCGTCCCTCAGAATATGGATATACCTTGCCCGAGGGAACACAATCGAAATCACCCACAGGTTCAAAGTATTCATTGGTGTTTTATCTCCCCAGTATTTCATCTCAGACGAAAAGGAGGATTGGATCTCAAGTAAATAGAGCAAATTGAAAAATTCTGGAAATGAAAAATTGGAATCTAGCTCCTCCTGAAATATCTCGTGTAGGTTCGCGCGGCTAATGGACCATGATTTGAACCAATCTTCGTTGACAAAGAGTTGGAGCAAGGAATCAATTCTTTCTGATTTTGGTAATGGATCGGTTAGCAGGTATTTCTGAACCAGCGGTCGAAATACATAAAACTCAGCAGGAATACCAGCCCAATTGGTTTCGAGGATTTTGGCGCGTAATAATGTATTTCCGCTCCGCCCTGAACCTACTATAAAAAATGGTTGAACCAATGGATCTGACAGCTGTGGATTAATTCGAAATCGAAATAACTCCCGATAATTCCAGAGTCCAAGAATTCCTGATTCCTGATAGACTCTTTTTGCTGCTCTTAGAGATTGTTTCAGCTTTTTATGTCGCAGTTTCGTTGCCCTCATTTTGAAGAAATAGATGACCGGATTCTAGAAAGCCCCAAGAGGGTTGCTATACTGGCAAATGTTTTAGGGTATTTTTGTCGGAGAAACCACAATTGCCATAAGAAACCGAGAGCGACAGTTGCCCCCAGGAAGAGAACCCCATTATGGCTAAATGGAATCTCAGACGCTAACAGAGAGAGGATTACTGCAACTACATAGCCTAAGAAAGTCCGACAATATTTAACTACATTGATCACTTCTTTTTTCAGATTCCTATCCACAAAAAAATGTGATGCAGCCAGATAGAAAAAAATGAGATTCGCAAAAGCTTCTGATACCAGTAAACCAATTGCAATTCCGTAAATACCAAAGCCAATGATACTAGCCGAAAGAACTATGCATGAAAAGATTGTAATGGCTAGAGTATAGTGAAATGAAAGTCTCGCATTTCCGACTGAAATGAATATTGGTCCATAGGAAACCCTGATTGTTCTAAAAATCCATGATGGTAGCAGAATGAGTATGAGGAAAGAAGTATCTGACCATTTTGGGTCCAAAACTGTCTGGATAATAGATTCACGGTTGATAGCGATCGCGAAAAAGGCTGCAAGTGAAAAGGCCATGAATATTTTCGAAGTAGACAGGCTTACGTCCACCTTATCCTTAATCGAACTTTTGCTCATAATATGAGGCCCCTGAATATTTTTAATGATACCCCCCAAAAAGAAGGTAGATTTTGAGTATAGGAGCTTTGAAATATTATAGATCCCTAGTGCTTCCATCCCTAGAATTTTTCCAATTATCAAAATATCAAATTCCTTCCTGAACCAGGTAAGCAAATTTTGCCCGAAGGTGTTGATACCAAACATAATTTGTGGACGAACACTGGAATAGGAAAAACTTCGGAACATGGATAGTGTAAGAGGTGATAGAGCCCAAATAAGAACTACCTTGATGAGGTTTGCTGTCACATGGGCCCAAATCAAAGACCAGGCTCCCCATCCATTTACCGCAAGGATTAATGCACAGGTTATAGATCCAATACTAGAAAGGACATCAATTGCTGCGATCTTCTTAAAGTTGAGATCCTTCTTCAATAGCGTCAGCCCATGTGTGCTTACGCCGAGAAGAATAAGCGGTGCGCAAATGAGCTGTATCATCTGTGTAAGCTCCCGCTCTTCATAGAATATGGCAATCGGAATCGAACCGAAGAAAAGGATTAGAAATGCAAAAAAACCAAGAAAGGAACTGATCCATAGCAATGATGATAATTGTAGATTGGTCAGATTTTTTTCATAAATGATTGATGTGCTGATTCCAATATCAATGACACTTCCGGATAGTCCTATGAAAAGCATGCAAATCGCCACCAAGCCATAATCATCTGGAGTCAGAAATTTAGTGAGAATGAAAACTTGCAAAAGTTGTATAACACTTTTTGACAAAGAGCCAACCGTAGACCACCGAATGGAACTTTCAATGCTACTCATTGGAAATCAGTAGATGGGTATCAGCATGGATTGAAAGCTGCCGTTTGTGTAGAAAAATCTAATCACAACAAGGCCAGATGTGAGCTGATTAGTGGGGAATTCAATAATATCTGAATTCTCAACTGGTTGGATGGTCCGAAGAGATTGTCCGTTTATATTAACCAGTTCCACCATTTCTACTTGATTTTGGTGGTTTCTGCTTGGAAATTGGACTGAGATATGAGTTGGACTTACAGAGATTTTGGGTGTCTGTTTTTCTTGAGTTCCAAAATCATCAATGGAGGTTATTGCTCTCAAGAGAGTAAAGCATTTTTCAACCGTGTCTGATCCGCATCCAAGGTTCGTATCGGAGGTAATCAGAGAGGCACAATAAGACCCTGGGGAAGGATATATGTGGGATGGTTGGATATTGGTTGCTGTTGTTCCATCACCGAAATCCCACAAATAGGCCCCAAATTCAGACTCATTGACAAAATGGACTTCTAAGTTCCAAGAATAGACGGTGTCTCCTGGAATTGAAAAATCAGCCTTTGGAATCGTTTCAATTAGGGCACTTAGTGTATCATTGGTTGTGCACCCGTCTTGATTTGATGAAGTCACTGTATAAATTCCTGAGCTTTTAGCAATCAGGGTATCTGTATTAATACCGCCGTTCCATAGGTAATTGAGAGTGTCGGAATTAGGCAAGAGGTTATATAATTGAATACTGTCACATCCGAAGATTGCTAGTTCAAAAAGTGTAAGTGGATCAGATGATATTTTACTTACTCTGATCGTGTCAAATAATAGACAACCTTTGGATTCCAGAACAGTGACAGAAAATGTTCCGGTATCTGATACGAA
>CAZLKP010000046.1:11616-17365 GCA_964560095.1 uncultured Bacteroidia bacterium | reverse complement strand
CTGGAAGATTCTGTCAAAGATCTTCAGGCAAAAGCGGAAAGCAAACCTGCTGCCAAGCCCAAAGCCGCTGCGCCCACTGAGAAAATGAGCGATGTAGCGGAAGAACTCGCCAGAGAAAAAGCCGTAAGACTCAGCCTTCAGGAACAATTGGAAGGCCTTCGCCCATTCCGCCAAAAATACGAGGATCTCAAAGCGAAGTATGACACCCTCGTTCAGGACAAAGATCCTGCCCGCGCTGTGCCCAATCCTGCTCCGGCCCCGATAGCTGAATCCACCTCGGTGCTAGAAGCCCCCAAGCCCAAAAAGAAAGAAACACAGGAAGAAACCCTGACCCGCATTCAAGAACGCGCCAAAGAAATCAACTTTGACCGTATTGGGGTAGCCAGTGCTGATGACAAAGATGACCTCAAACTCGTGAGCGGCATCGGACCGTTTATTGAAAAGAAGCTGAACAGCATTGGCATCTATACCTTCAGACAGATTTCAGCATTCACGCCCGAAGATGAAGACAAGGTCAATGAAGTGATTGAGTTTTTCCCGGGAAGGATTCGCCGCGACGAATGGAGCAAGCAGGCCCAAAAGCTTCACGAGGAGGAGGAAAAAGAAGAAGAGAAAAAAGATTGAAAGACTTTTCAAAAAAAATATGGAAAACTCGTAACAATTCTTTAGTATTATCTTAATGAACAGACCGGGCTTCGAACCCATTCTGTTTTAGGGCGTTTTCATGGCTGTTGAGGCTGTCCCAAAGGGGCAGCCTCCTTTTTTTGCCTGCGTTTGCCTGAACGCTCCGGCAATCCTCCTACATGCCGGATGTGCCAGCCCACTGCTTCCATCCAGGCCCGCAAATGCCCCCATTTACACTGAGCTGCATGTGTAAGGATCTCTTTGGGAGAGGCGATGAGGAAATAATACAGGAAAAAGACAGGCTTTTGCCACCACCGCAACCAGCGCCGCTGAAAGATCAGCCGACCCCGGTGATAGTAATACCAGCGATCCAGAGAATCTCTCCCCAACGTTAGCGAACCATAATGCTTCGCTGATGTCGCGTGATTCACCCCTACCCTGAATCCCGATCTCCTCACCTGCTCCGACCAGTCCAGCTCTTCATAATGCAGAAAATACTGCTCCGGAATTCCCCCTGCCGCTTCCAGGGCGGAACGCGATATCATCATCGCCGAGCCATGAGCATAAGACGTATCCTTCACACGCATATCTGGCTTCCATGGATCGCCGACACCGACGATGCGATTTCTGCCGGTCCAGGGAGAAACCGGTGTAAATCCTGCATACTGAATCCTTGATCCATGATCAACCTGAACGATAACAGATGACATCAACCCCCAATCCGATCCCGGCCACCTATCAAGCATACTTGCCACCCAATCCGGCGGCAGAATGACGTCGTTGTTGATCACAACCACAAAATCTCCCTTTGCTTCGCGAATGGCCAGATTGTTGCCTCCGGCGTATCCCAGATTCACATAGGAACGGATTCTCCGACAGCGTTGATCTGAAAAGAAATCCTCTGGCAGAGGGTCTGGATGGCCGTTTTCAACCAGAAATACCTCCAGCTCCGAGTGGGTTTGGGCCAGGACCTGATCCAGACATTCCCGGGTAACATCAGCAAAACCATAATGCAGGATAATGATGCTAACCCATGGTCTTTGTCCTGTCATAGGATTATCAATTCGGTAAAGAAATCCACAGAAATCAGTGATTGAGGTGGCGGGCCTCCACTTTGTTCAGGATGGCTCCCAAGAGCTTCTCTTTATGGGAGAGAAGGTAACTGATATGATGCAAATCGGCTTCTTCAACCGGGGCATCCGCAGCAAACACCGGCAAAATTTTCGCAGAATAGAGCAACAATTCGCGGGCATCCACATATTCATTCAGGGCAGCCCCTTCCATGAGAATATGGTCATAATCGTCGGACAAACTCACCAGCAGTTGCTCAAACGCATCATGCTTGAAAGCCTCCGCAGGCGACGACTTGCTAACCGCACAACCGATCACATCTACATTGTCGAAGACAGATGGCGAGATGAGCGCTTCCCCGGGAAGGTCACCACTGAGATATTTTTGGAGGGTCGGTGAGGCTCCCGTCATGTCTGTGAGAGAACCATTCACGAGGTTGGTATCGACCATCAGCACCTTTTTGCCAGTGAGGCTGAGGGAATACGCCAGGGAGATCAACAGAGAAGATTTTCCTGCTCCGCTTCGGGTGCTGGTAAGCAAGAGTGTCACGGGATCTTTCAGGATGATTTCGTGGCGGAGAATGCGCAACTGCTGCTTATAGGTCTCAAACTGTGAGCTTGACTGCGTTTCGTGAAACAGCGATACAAGATCCAGGTTGGAGCTTTTGAGACGAACAAGGCTTCCCAGGAGGGGCATACTTGTCATGGTCGTAAACCGGGATGGCAGTTTGATGCTTTCGTCGAGATATTCAAGCAGAAGCAACACCACCAAGCCAATACCCAGGGCGATAAATCCTGCAAGTGCTGCGGACAAAAAAGCTGTGGAAGGCTCCGGTTGTTGAGGTACCTGGGCAAATTCTACCTGGCTTACCGTGCCAGGTGTGGACTCAGTGTACCCCAGTCGCGCACTATTAAACCGCTGAAGAGCTGTGAGGTAGGCATCACGAGCCACCTGCACTTCACGTCCATAAACTGTGGCCGCCAGTTCCGGATTATTGAAACTTCCGGCCTGAGCTGCCAGCCGGCGGAGTTGGCGGGCAATGGAAGTGATCCGGGATTGATGGATAAACAAATCCACCTTTCCGACTGCAGATGCCCGGATGAGTTGCAACACCTCACTGTCGGGATCTCCCATCTGGGATTGCTCCTGCACGACCAACAAATCGATCAGGCGGGTGCGCACCATGTCGATAGAATCAAGAAAGGCCGTTTGAATCATCCCCGACTGAATGTAGGCGTCGGTGAGCCGCTGAATTCTGGATCTGAGAAGTTGTCCCTCACCAAAGGATTCCGGACTCGGGCCTGTGGTCATGCTCCGCGTGCGTGGCAGTCCCTGTTCGGCTTTGATGATGAGCCGCTCAGCAACCAGGATCTGTTGCTCGCTCTCTTCCCGGGCAGTTTCGAGGTCGTCTATGTCATCAAGTAGGCGTGTGCCACCAGAAGTAGCCTGCAACGTCTGCTGTTGATTATACCGGCTCCACTCTTTGAGTTTTTCATCCAGAATTTGCCGCCGCTCTGTGACGAGCTCAGACATGGTACTGAGCATATTCTGGGCCATGGATGAATTTGTTAACAGATAGTAACGGATAAACTCCCGGCCAACCTGATTCACCACAAAGGCACTCATGTCGGGATCCGACCCTGTGAATTCGACCGAAATGAAATCTGTACCTGGAATGCGCCTCACGTCCAGATGTTCTCTCAGGTTTTCATGATCATATTCCAGGGTCTGAATGGACGCGAGGTGTTGCTTTTCGAGTTCATCTGTAGGGGAGAGCATCTCCATGGAATCTCTTCGCTCGCGGAGTGTACGCAACATTACCCGGATATCGTCAGCGGTCTTTTGGAAAATCTGGTTGAGGTCGCCAAACGGATCCCCTTCGGTGAGGTCATGGATCATAAGCTGATAAGAAACCAGGGAAAGCACGCGCGGAGAGCGAATCATTTCCTCCATGTTACGAAAGCGAGCTTCCACTTCATAGCGCTCCAGCCCCCTTTCCTGATCAAGAGAAAAAAGGGAATTTCCTCCCTGGGTAATTCCGGCGACCAGACGAATTCTCGACTTGTATGAGGCAGGTGCCTGAATCGCAATCAGGTACGTCGCAATTACAGAAACGCTGACAATTGCCAGGAGCAACCATTTTCTGTTATTGACGACCTGTAAAAATCCTTTGAGTTCCATGTAGCAACATCACATTCTGAACACGAGCCATAAAGATCGCGATTTAAGATCAGGAAACTGACAGTGGCAGGCGAACCGGATTCAGAAGCTGCGCAATGTGTCTGAATCTTCACGCGAGTAGTACGGTCGCTCCTGATCTCCAAAAACCGTACCTCATTATCGGGTGGATTCGCGAAGAATCATCCGGGTATTCAAAATCCTGTGAACAGGTTTCCAGGGAATCCCTTCTTGCTCAATTTGATTGAGAATCATAGAGGTGGCGACTTCCCCCATTTCGTAGGCAGGCTGACGCACGGAAGACAAGGTAGGCTGAATGAGGGAAGCAATCGGATTGTCGCTAAAGCCGACCATTGATACCTCGTCCGGAATTCGGATGCCCATTTCTCTGATGGCCTTTACAGCACCAGCAAGCACCCGGTCATTTACACCCAGAATCCCATCCGGACGATCTTCCGAGGCAAACAAATCTCTGCTCACTTCACCTGCCCTCCAGGGTTCAAAGCCGGTTTCCATGATCCATTCTTCTCTCAACTCCAGCCCCGCTCCCTTCACTGCATCTATGAATCCACGCTTGCGCTCCGAGCAGGTCGTGGTCCATTCCGGCCCGGTGAAATGCCCTAGCCGCTGGCATCCTGAGGCAATGAGATATTCCGTCGCTTCGTAAGCTGCGCGATAATCATCAATCATCACACTAGACGCTGGCACAGCTGGCTGTAGCCTGTCCACATACACCATCGGCACATCCCGGTCAAGAATGGCCTGAATGTGGTCATTTACCCGGTGATCATAATCCATGAGCGGCGCGATGATGATCCCATCTACCCGGATAGACAGGAGCGCCTCCACATTTACCCGTTCGCGCTCCAGCGATTCATCCGACTCACAGATAATGACCCGGTATTCGTGCTGGTAGGCCACATGCTGGATTCCGCTGGTGATCGCCGAAAAAAAGTGATTGGCAATGCGGGGCACGATCACCCCCAGGAGCCGGGTGCGCCGGCTCACCAACCCAGAGGCAAACAGGTTGGGCTGATAATTGAGTTGCTCGGCCAATGCCTGAACCTGCTTTCGGGTTTCTGGATTCACATCCGGTCGATCCCGCAGAGCCCTTGATACTGTAGAGGTAGATACCCCCAACTGTCGGGCGATGTCTTTGATCGTGATGTAGCTTTTTTTCTGAGGTCCTTTTGCCATGACATCCGGGTAGTCGATTCTGCCGAAAAATAGAAAACTTCTGCCCGATCTAATTACCCAGGGAAGAAAAACAAGGTAGAGCAAGATGGTGAGCGACGGGTTTTTCTGATGAATTATGTACATTTCGACATACAGGATTATCTACATTATCCACCGTAGAAACAGACATACTGCTTATGAGCCGAAAAATGAGAATGGGCATGGTTGGCGGGGGAAGAGGTGCGTTTATCGGGGCTGTTCACCGGATGGCCGCTGCGCTCGACGGAGAAATTGAACTGGTATGTGGGGCTTTCAGCTCCAGCCCTGAAAAATCAAAAGCTTCCGGAGCCGATCTGTATCTCCCAGCCGAGAGGTCCTATGGATCGTATCAGGAAATGATTGAAGCGGAGCAGAAGCTACCTAAAGGTGAACGCATGGATTTTGTGTCCATTGTAACCCCCAACCACCTGCATGTACCACCCGCCATCATGGCACTGGAAGCCGGGTTTCCTGTCATTTGCGACAAACCCGTGGCCTTCTCCCTACAAGAAGCCAAGCAGCTCCAGGCAGTTGTGGAACAAACAGGCCTCAGCTTTGCCCTGACCCATAATTACACGGGCTATCCCATGGTGAAGCAAGCCCGCCACATGGTGCAATCCGGCCATCTGGGTAAGGTCCGAAAAGTCGTCGTGGAATATCC
>CAZLKP010000046.1:10324-11606 GCA_964560095.1 uncultured Bacteroidia bacterium | reverse complement strand
TGTCAACCTTCCTCGAAGGTTCGGGCCAAAAGCAAGCCTCCTGGCGGACCGACCCCACCAAATCCGGGGCTGCCGGCGCCATGGGTGACATTGGCACCCACGCAGAAAACCTCGCCGAATTTATCACTGGCCTGACCATCACCGAGCTTTGCGCCGACCTCACCTCGTTTGTTGATGGGCGCCTCCTTGATGACGATGGCAATGTGCTCCTCCATTTTGATAATGGTGCCAAGGGTATTCTTCACGCCAGCCAGATCGCCAACGGAGAGGAAAACGACCTCAACATCCGGGTGTACGGTGAAACCGGAGGCATCTCATGGCACCAAATGGAACCTAACACCCTCGTTTACAGAAACCAAGATTCCGGTGTAACCGTGTACCGAACCGGTGTGGGAGACTTGTGTGAATCTGCTCAGGCACATACACGAATTCCGGCCGGGCACCCTGAGGGATACCTCGAAGCCTTCGCCAATATCTATCGCAACTTTGCCCGCACCATCCGCAAGCAAATGAATGGAGAAACCCCTTCTGCAATCGATCTGGATTTTCCGACCATCGCAGATGGTGTGCGCGGCATGGCCTTCATCGAACATGTCGTTGCTTCCTCCGAATCCGACCAGAAATGGTATCCATTTCTGGTGTAACACAAACACTGGTCTAAGATCGTGGGCCGATGGGGACAAGCCTTATGCTCACACTGCCGCATGAGCTCCCCGGTAACCTTTGACCATTCCTTCCTTCCCCTCTTTTCCTCTCCAACCCATTTACATGAAAACCATACAAGGACCCGCTATTTTTCTTGCCCAATTTGCCGATGATGACGCACCGTTTAATGACCTTTCTGCCATCTGTAAATGGGCGGCTGATCTGGGCTATCTGGGCGTTCAGATTCCTACCTGGGACAGCCGGTTGTTTGATCTGGAAAAAGCAGCCACCAGCCAGACCTACGCCGATGAAATCAAAGGCATTGCTGCCGAAGCCGGCGTTCAGGTCACGGAGCTTTCTACTCACCTCCAGGGCCAACTGGTCGCTGTGCACCCGGCCTATGATCAGATGTTTGACGGGTTTGCCCCCGAGTCTGTCCATGGTAATCCGAAGGCCCGCACCGAATGGGCCGTTCAACAGGTGACCTGGGCAGCGCAAGCCAGCCGCCGTATGGGCATTAATGTGCATGCGACCTTTTCCGGCGCACTCGCCTGGCCCTACATGTATCCCTGGCCCCAGCGCCCGGCTGGCCTGGTGGAAGAAGCTTTTCGGGAGCTAGCCGCCCGTTGGGTACCGA
>CAZLKP010000046.1:0-10314 GCA_964560095.1 uncultured Bacteroidia bacterium | reverse complement strand
GTGTGGATGCCTGTTACGAAATTCATCCCGGCGAAGACCTGCACGATGGTATCACCTGGGAAATGTTTCGGGAAGCTACCGGCAACCACAACCGGGTGAAGATTCTTTATGATCCCAGCCACTTTGTGCTGCAGCAACTGGATTACCTGGATTTCATCGACTACTACCATGAGCACATCCGGATGTTTCACGTCAAGGATGCAGAATTCAACCCCACAGGGCGCTCAGGCGTATATGGAGGCTATCAGGGCTGGGTCGAACGCCCCGGTCGCTTCCGGTCGTTGGGGGATGGCCAGGTAGATTTCATGGCGATATTCTCCAAGCTTGCCCGCTACCACTACGATGGGTGGGCTGTTATGGAGTGGGAATGTGCCCTCAAGCACCCCGAACAGGGCGCTGAAGAAGGAGCTCCTTTTATCGCTGATCACATCATCCGTGTCACCGAGCGCGCCTTCGACGACTTTGCCAACTCCGGCGTGGATTCAGCCGCCAACCGAAAGATTTTAGGATTATAGTGCGGGGGAAGGCGGAAACCCGTGAAGACGGGTAATTGTGACAGAATCATGATTCATGTGACTTTCCATTATTGCGTTTGCCGTTTTCTCTTTTGCCTCTTTTCCCGGACCACGCTCATCTTCAAAAAACTACTCTACTATGGATCAACTAGTGAACAGGCAACGTCTGTTTTTGGCCAGCTGTGTGGCGTTGACGGTCACTGCGATGACCTTTGCCATCCGGGCGGGCATTCTGACGGAGCTGAGTGAGGCTTTTGGCCTCACGGATACAGAGCTTGGCTGGATCAATGCCATGGGTTTTCTGGGCTTTCCGGTGGCCACCATGATCGGTGGCCCATTGTACAACACCATTGGCCCGCGCCAGTTTATGTGGGTCGCCTTTGTTTGTCACATTCTTGGGCTGGTGCTCACCATCACAGCCGGGGGCTTTGTGGGGCTTCTGCTCAGTACGTTCCTCATTGGTTTTGCCAATGGCTCTGTGGAAGCCGCCTGTAATCCAATGATCGCAGATATGTTTCCCAAGAACAAAACGACCATGCTGAACAAGTTCCACGTGTGGTTTCCGGGTGGCATCGTGATTGGAAGCCTGGTGGTTCTGGCTATGACAGAAATGGGACTGGGCTGGCAATATCAAATCGGGATAATGCTGATTCCGGCTGCTGCCTATGCATTTCTGATATTTGGACAGAGATTTCCCGATTTGGTCAGCACCGATGTATTTGATTTCCGGAAACTCTTTCCGCCGATCTATCTGATCATTGTAATTGCCTTCGTTTTGATTGCCGCATCAGATCTCACCATTTATGAATGGGTGGGCGAAGAAATCGGCCTGTACATCAAGATCGCCCTGCTTGTTCTGGTAGCTGTGCTGGTATTCGTCAGATTCGGTCCTTTGTATGCAGCACTGGCTTTCTGCATGTCCCTCACTGCGACATCAGAGCTGGGCACCCAGCAGTGGGTGGAAAGAATCCTGGGTAACGCTGGGGCTCACCCGATGGTGGTGTTGATTCTGGTGACGGGCCTGATGGCAGCGGGACGCTTTTTCGGGGGGCCATTGATTCACAGAATCAAGCCCATTGGCGTATTGTTTGCCTCTTCCATCGTAGCAGCAATCGGCCTGTATATGATGAGTATTTCCACTGGCCCCATGGTTTATGTGTCTGCCGTATTGTTTGCGGTGGGTGTGATGTACTTCTGGCCAACAATGCTGGGATCTGTGGCAGAATATACCCATACAGGTGCCCTGGGGCTCTCCTTTATGGGAGGCGTGGGCATGTTTGCGGTATCTCTGTGGCAGCCGGTTATTGGGGGGTGGATAGACAGTGGCCGCACATCCGGCGTGTCAGACTGGTTTGACAGCAATCAGAACCTGGTTCCCGAGTCCATAGCATCCGGCTCAGAAACGGCCTCCGAGTGGCTGAGTCGGGTTTCTCAGGAAGAGCTGGAAGCCATTATTCCTGAATCTGCCTATGATGGCATTGAGCTGGCTGCAGGTCAGTCTGCTCTGGACAATATTGCCATCTTCCCACTTGTCCTGATCGTTGCATTCGGGATTTTATTTTTCGCCCTGAGGAATAAACATCAGTCACCCAAAAAGGTAGCTGCCTGATGCATAGTAGAGGCTGTTACCCAGACCTCAAGCAGCGACGCAAAGACCCTACTTTCAGCGGTCTTTGCGCCTTTATCTTTTCGCCATAGCTGTACAACACAAAGCGAATGGCCCGCTCCTGTTGGTTCTTTACTCAATCCAACTGAAGGTAAATGACTGTTCCACCGCCTGCTGCGGCTTCCGCCCAGACATCCCCTCCCAACTTGAGGGCACAGCGTTTGGCAATCGTCAGGCCGAGACCATGGCGCTCGTGACGGTGAATGTTACGACCAGTGAAAAACATATCAAAGAGCAGGCTGGCTTCCCCGGGATGAATCCCGATCCCATGATCGCGGATGGCGTACACTTTCCGGTTTCTTCGTTCCAGCTTGCTGAGTTCAACCTTCACCTGCTCGCCGGGCTTCCGAAAGTCCACGCAATTCTGTAGAATGGCTTTGAGCATCGTTTCCAGCAGATGGGGATCGGTATGAACTTCCAGACTGTCAGAGATCTGACAGTCGAAGGGCTCCCCCGGGCAGTCATTGATCATGATGGAAGTGAGCATTTGTCGCACCAGAAGATCCAGCCGCTGAGATTGGGGAGAAAGAACCGTGTAGCTGAGCCGGGTAAAATGGTGAGAATGCTCAATCAAGTCCAGGATCTTTTCACTACGCTGTTCTGCCTGCTTTACAATTAGGACAGAAGCGTCATCGGGGTCGTCCTCTGTCTCCAGGCTGTCTTTGAGCACAGTGAGGGATTTGTTTAAGGCTTCCAACTCCTGCTCTATTTCCTGATACAGAATGTAGCTGAGTTCAACCAGCTCACTGTGGCTGTTATCGAGGGCCCGGGTGGTGGACAAAAGTTTGCTTTCGATGTCTTTGATGGTCTGGATATCCATCTCCGCCCCGATCAGTCCGATAAATGTCTGGCTGGCATCAAATTGCGGAGTTGCTTTTCCCCAGAACCATCTGTATTCTCCGTCTGCCCGCCGAAGCCGGTATTCCCACTCGCGGGATGTTCGGTTGAGCCTGGCCTCTTCCAGTGCCAGGACAAAGGCCTGCTGGTCATCCGGGTGAATCGCCTCCATCCAGGGGATCTCTGCACCCGGGCTCCACACCAGGCCGGTATATGCGTACCATTCCTGGTTGAAAAACATGCGAGTTCCATCCGCTGAGGTAGTCCAGATCACTGCGGGCACAGCTTCTGCCAGGATGCTGAAACGCTCCTTGCTTTGGGTGAGCTCACGGGTTTTGCTCTGTACCCTATTCTGTAACTGCTCCGAGAGATCCCAGATCTTTTTTTCCTGGGATTTGAGGTAACTGATCTCCCGGTTCAGGATGGTGATGCCTGTGATTTCCGCCTTGTGGTTATATAGCGGCATACAGGAAAAAAGGTAATGAAATTTTCCCTTGTAGGTAAATTCAAATTCCACTGTTTCCCCTTTCATGGCCCGCTCATAAAAGGGAAATACATAATCGCATTCCTCCTGAGAAATCAAATCCTTCAGTAATTTCCCCACTATGTCAGACGGCTCAATCCCGTGCTTGCGAAGACTTTGTCCTTCGATAAACGTCATCCGGTAATCAGTATCGAGGATGCTCACGGTTCCGTTCGGGAAATTTTCGATAAGCTGCCGGATAGAATTGGCGAACCGTCCTTCTTCGTTGGTCAGATACTTGCTAGCGACCGGCTGTTGATTCCCCTCCGAGTGCTCTCTGAGAGATATCCAGAACCAGTCTTCAGACTCATAAGCCTGTCGGATCACACAGGGGAATGTATACCCAAAACGCTGGCCCGAGATGAGTGTTAGCTCATGGGTTCCTTCTCCCAGGCCGTGGCTCAGTTTCATGCCGGCGGTCCACCCATATCGGTCTATGGATACTGTGTTTCCTGTCAATCTGGCCCATTCATTTGTATATCCTCTCACTACCCCGTCTTTGTGAGCCAATAATAGGGCCTGGGGGATATGATCCATGCCCGGGCTCCAGAGAGGGGTTGTTCCAGCGTGTACAGAAGCTTGAGGAAAATGAGCCATTAGCTGAGAATTTGGCTGTGGTCGCCGTAGATGTTTGTTTAACTTAATGCTCTCTTTCCTCAAAAAAAGAGGAGAGAATGATCAAAATCTTTCATCGGGCGCGTTTCCGTCAATCCCTCCTTATTCCTGATATCCCCAATAGCTTCTTTCATTGATGAAAACTCTGATTCTTTGTCGCCATGGAAAATCCGACTGGCCATCGGGCGTTTCAGATATGCACCGCCCCCTGAAAGAGCGTGGCATCTCCGAGGTGACATTCTTGTCGGGTCTACTGGCAGACCAGGGCTTTTGTCCGGACCTCATGATCAGTTCCCCGGCCCGAAGAGCCATAGAAACTGCCCAAATCGTGAAGAAAACCCTGACGTTTGACCAGGATATCAGAATTGTGCCAGCCTTGTATGAAGACGGCGTGGCAGAGTTGATCCATGTCATTCACAAACTGAACGATCAGGTAGAATCGGTGATGATTTTTGGTCATAACCCGACGATGGAACATGCACTCACCTATCTGCTCGAAGCTTCCTCTGCGTTTGAGATGCCCACCTCAGCGATGGCCTGTATCGAGATGCGGAGCTGGCATTGGAAAGACTTATCTTCGCGCAATATTCACCTTCGCTGGCTACTCGTGCCGCGACTGAAGAGAAAAAATGAATAGGTGTTTCTCATGGGATCTTTTCTCACATATCTGCGGCGAAGAAGCAGAAGCTTTTTCTATGCATTCAGAGGCATCGGCTTGCTTTTCCGTACACAGGCTAATGCCAAGATTCATGCTCTGGCAGCCATTATGATCATAGCGATTGGGCTTTGGCTGAAGCTTTCCCACACAGAATGGTGCCTTATTCTGATCTGCATGGGCCTCGTGCTGGCAGCCGAAGCCCTTAATTCTTCCCTGGAGTTTCTGACAGATCTCGCTTCACCGGACATTCATCCCCTAGCTGAAAAAACCAAAGACCTCGCAGCAGGTGCAGTTTTGATCACCGTTATATTTGGGGGAATCGTATGGGGAATCATCCACATCCCCAAAATCATCGCGATGCTTGCCTGACCTTACTCCAGCAGAACCTGCCTGAACAGGCGTTCACCACCAGCCTCCCAGGCAAGCACATATATTCCGGCAGGCAAACTCCGCACATCCAGATTCCAGCTTTGTTTTCCGGGGGTCATCCTCACTTTTCTCGACATCATCACCTGACCCAGGGCATTCTGAAGCGATAGGCTGCCCCCTCCACTTTTCCTCGAAGAAACCTCCACGGTCAGCTGATCCCTGGCCGGATTCGGAAACAGTGTCAGACCAACGGCAGACAATGGCCGATCCACCGGGGTAACACTGCATATCCCTGCCAGCAAAACATTGTCGAGGTAGATCGCATTGCCGTAGTCGTTAACCACTTCAAATTTGATCCGTAGATCCGATTCTCCGTCAAAGGCTGACAAATCAATGGTCTGGCAATTTGTCTGAGGACCAGCAAAGCACCAGTCTTCCTCGCGCTGGGGCACAAAAAGACCGATTGTATCCGTATTGGTCGCAAATTCAAACCCTCCATTCTCGCCCAATGCAGCCAGTAAAAAAGGAAACGTCTGACCGCCATCTGTTGAAGCATACACGAGCAGCGAATCATCGGAAGGAGTGCTGCTTCCATCTGCATAGCGTCGATAGGCATGATCAAACGACAGGAATACACCTGAGTAGACAGACAAATCAATAGATGGAGAGATCAAGGCGTCCCGCTCATCAAGGCTGGCATACAGGTAGCAATTCACAAATGCTGCCAGATCTCCGCCTGGGTGCCCTTCCACCTCGCGTGTATTCCAGGTAATGCCTTGATCCGGATTCACAATCTCCCAAGTGGAAGGAATCCCTCCTTCAAAATCTTCGAAAAACAGTCCGCTGGGACCAGAGGCATTCACCGTGACATAGCCCTGACGACTGAGCGTGGTGCTGCCATAGCTATTCACGACACTCAGCGAAACTTCATAAACCCCCGGCTGAGAATACTGGACCACCGGATTCTGAACATTGGAGCTGGCCGGATTTCCTCCGGGAAAGGTCCAGGTCCAGCCTGTGGGTGTATTGGACGATTGATCGAAAAGCTGGATTGATTGACCTGCACACAGCATCTTGGAGGAAGCCGAAAACCAGGCTGCAGGAGGCACTTCCTGTGAACAGGCGTTGGAGGTGGCCAGGCTCTTTCTGCGGGGAGAATTCGCCAGAACGGTCAACATTCGTACCTTCTGACATTGAGTAAACACGTTCATACAGGCGTCATCGGTGTACTCCATGTAATTTTCAATCATGCTGGGCTGACCGCAGGAGATTGCCCCGGCCGGGCAACCGTAGTTTTGGCCACCCGTGACGGGCGTATCGTCACATCCGTCGTCAAAAGAACAATTGCCATCACCCGATACATGGATGAGTCCCAGCCAGTGGCCCAGCTCATGGGTTGTGGTGCGCCCCTGGTTGTAGGGGGCGTTGACGTTGCCTACCCGCCCGAATGATGTCGGCCGAATCACCACCCCGTCAGCTCCGGCTCCTCCGCCGATGTTGGGAATATCTGCCAGGGTGGAGGCATCAGGCGTCTGCGCAAAGCCAAGCAATCCGCTGGACAAGGGCATGACCCAGATATTGAGGTAATCATGGGGTTCCCAGATGCTTTGAGGTTTGATCACCTGATCGGCATAAGACATGGAGTACGGGGGAGGATTCCATCCCATGGTATTCCGGTCAATGCGGTGAACGCCCGGCACCACCAGGGGCTGACCGGCAGTATCGATGGTGGCGAGACAAAATTCGATTTCCGTATCAGCGCCATCCGGGTGTGAATTGCCACCGGGTGTTCCAGCCTTCCGCCGGAAGTCTTCATTCAACACGTCAATCTGAGAGCGAATCTGCTCTATGCTGATGTTGTTGCCGATTCCGGCTGGCTCGCCATCATGAACGACATGTACAATCACGGGAATGGTAGTGACCGCTCTTCCTAAAAAGTCGGTGGTGGTCATGGCGCGCTGTAGCCAGGCTTCAAACGCTTCCTGACTTCCTAGCTGCGGGTTATTGGCCCTTCTGACGGAATCAGCCAAGGTGGTGCCACATGTGCGATGTGACGGAACCTGCGCCAGCATCTGTGTGGATGATCCCAGGAAGGCGAGGATACCAACAGCAAGAATGAGGGGACGAATAAAAGCCATCATGAGAGAAGCCGGTTTCTGTAGGACAGACGAAATACCGGGCCAGCTGCTGCCTGCGGATATAAACAACATGTCAATTGAGCTTGGAAACCCTACCGGTATTGCTCAATCACAGACATGACCGAAGGCTCGTATCGCAACGAGGGATCAATGTGAAACAGCAAATAATGACCATCAAAGTCGAGCAGGAGCGCATTTTCCAGATACAACAAGCCTTTTTCCCGCAAACCTGCTTCATAGGCGTAGGCTGCACACTGATAGTACAACTCCGTCGCCTGGGCATTCCTTTTGATGCCTTCCTCAAGATAGGTTACAGCTCCCAGGAAGTTCTGGGATTCGTACAATAGTTGAGCCCAATCCTGCCACAAGGTGACTTCCTCAGGGGCCAACTGCAATGCCCGCTGAAGATAAAGGTATGCGCCATGTCGGTTCTCAAGCTTGTACTCGCAGATAGCGAGAGACAAGCAGAGGTCTGGATTTTCATCCTCGAGACGAAAGGCTTTCTGATAAAAATGAATGGCCTCCGTGTACTGGTCACACTTTTCAAGGCAATATCCCAGCCCTGTCCAAGCATCGAGGTAATCCGGATCCAGGGTTCCTGCTTTCTTATAGTAGCGGATGGCGTCCTTGTACATGTTGAGCCGCTCAAAGCACTCGGCAGCGTGGTAAACGGCCGGGAGGTCTTTGTCGTTATGAGAGACAGAAGACAAAAATGCCCGAAGCGCTTCCTGATAGCGATCCATCTCCATGAGGGCCTGTCCTTTGCTGAAAAAAGCAGGGCTGAAATCCTCATCAACAACGAGGGCATAGTCGTAGGCTTCAAGGCCTTTCTCGTAGTTGCCTAGTTTTCGGTAGAGATTGCCAAGCTGAAACCAGACGCCGGCCCTGTAAGGATAACGATCGAGAAAGCTTAAGTACTGCTCAACGGCTTCCTGCCAGCGATCTTCTGCTTCGAGCAGAAAGGCCAGTTCATAAAGCGCATCTTCAAATGCGGGATTGATACGAAGGGATTCTGAATAAAAAGCCTCACTTTCTGTGGCGTTACGGGCAATTTGGGCAATGTTGCCCATTTGCAAGAGTAACTCCTCTGGATATTGCGACTCAGCCAGGTGGTCCTGAAGCAGTTCGATGGCCATATCATACTGCTCGGCCTGTGTCAGAATATCTGCGTGGACATGCAGATACTCCCATTCGGAGGGAGCCAGTTGCCGAGCCAGGTTGATATGGTCAATCGCCCGTGCATAGAACCCCTGCTCTGCGAGCAGCTGCGCTTGTTTATGATTGAGATCGGCGTTGTTGGGGTGTGTTTCGAGCGCATAGCCGATGAGTTTTTCGGCTTTCCGGAGGTCATTGGATCTGAGATAGTATTGGTAAATGTGGTCCACTTCTACCAGATCCAAAAATCCATAGTCGTCCTCGCGGAGCATACGCTCAAATTCACGGGCGTATTGCCGAGCCTTTTGCTCTTCGTAGTCATGAAATCCGAAAGATCCTTCCATAAGTTAAGATCCGGTTTCTGTCTGCATTTCCGCGCTCTGTCTTATCCAAATATAGAAGAACTTTCAAACGGAAGCTACTTGCTTAATTCCTCTTTTTTCGCTATCAGATACCTCTGTCAGGCCTGTATGCTCGCATGTGGGGAACGCTGCATCAAATGAAGGGCAAAAAGATTGCCAACACCAGTTGACAAACAACGAAAGAGCGAGCGGTCCAGCATAAAAACAGCCATTTTGGGGTGGATACGCCTATTTCTCCTGATCAACGCCTCCAAAGATTCGGGAATCATCAAACCAGTTCCCGGTAGTTATTCTGACGGAGGATCTGACACATGCGACCACTTTTCAACGAAAGACTCCCGGAAGTGTTTCATCACGGCTGCTTTGCCCCAGTCAGCCACTTCTTCTTCACTCCATAATCCGGGGAAGAAAATGATGCGCTGGTATTTGGGCGGCAGAAACTCTCTCCAGTTGGTGCCTCCGGTTCCCTCCATGTGCTTTTCGCCATAAACGAGGTGCCTGGAAGCTGCCGCAAGGTGGCTCAGTTTCCAGAATACATTTACATGCTGATCGTATTCCCGCAGAACCTTGGTCACCTCCTCATCGGTGCGGACCGATTCCGGCGCCATCTGATAGAGATAATTCACATTCCTTGTTTGATACTTTTCAATCAGCTGGAGCAACGATTCGTCGTATTTGGCTTCAAAGGCCTCCAGCGTGATGGTCTTTTTACCCGACTCGAGATTGATGCCTCCCTGCTTCCAGTATATCCCCTCGTAGAGGTCTTCCGTCGAAGAAGCCTCATGATCCTGATAGCCCTGCACCAATAAATTGGCCAGCCCGGTACTCATGATTTCGATATGACGATACTGCACAGACTGAAATCCGCTGGCAGGTAGAAGCGCCATTCTAAATTTCCGCAGTTCATCCTTATCCATCCCTGACACCATGATATCGAAGCTGCTGCTCAGGTGCCTGAAATAATTGTTCATTCTTCTGACCCGCTTCTTCCAGTTGCCCGAATGCATAAACTCACTCTGCTCCCCCTCATCTTTGGTGAGAGAGTTCAGTTCTAGCTTCACCAGCTTAAACATCAACTCTGTGATCTGGTGATAGGTGATGAAAATGATTTCGTCGGGAAAAGGGGTCCGGGGATTTTGCAGGCCCAGAAGGCTATCGAGGTGGATATAATCCCAATAGGTCAATCCGTTGGAATAATACAGGCCTTCGAGATAAGAGACCATGTCCTGGCCGATCCCGCTGTATTTCTCTTCGAGCTTGGTTAATTGAGCGAGGATCTCAGTAAGCTGGTGTTGCCTTTGTTTGTCAGCCATGGGAGCAGTCGTCGTGAATATTGCCCCGCAAGATAGAAAAAAGAATGGGGCCAAACTGAGATCTGTCACTCGGGATCACCGCGTCAGGAGGGTGAGCTCTCCAAAATCAAGGTCACAATGAATCATGGTGACTTGGCGGTCTTCCATTTGGCTTGCTGCTCTG
>CAZLKP010000045.1:16245-18095 GCA_964560095.1 uncultured Bacteroidia bacterium | reverse complement strand
TGAGGTTTTTGATCTCCACGCGCGTGCCCAGTGGATCGTGGAGAGATTTTCGCAGCGAAATATTTGCATCACATCGCAGGTTGCCTTTTTCCATATCGCCATCCGACACAGTGTGATAACGAACGATTCGTCGGATCTCCGCTAGGAAAGCCACGGCATCTTCGATCGAGTGTAAGTCCGGCCGGGTGACCAGTTCCAGGAGCGGCGTTCCGGCCCGGTTGAGATCCACGAAGCTGTGGAGGGGATCCTGATCGTGGGTGGATTTACCGGCATCTTCTTCCAAGTGAATGCGTTCAATCCCGATCTTTTTCCATTGCCCTTCGGCAAAAATATCTAGGAAGCCTTCGCGACAAATGGGCCTGTCGCTTTGTGTGCGCTGATAGCCTTTGGGCAGATCGGGATAAAAATAATGCTTCCTGGCAAAGCAGCAGGCCTGATCAATGTCGCAATGAGTCGCGAGCCCCATTCTAATGGCCAGCCTGATCGCTTCGGTATTGAGTTGTGGCAGCACCCCCGGGTGGGACCAGGTGATGACCGACACCTGCGAGTTGGGTTCCTCCACAAATCCGGAGGATTCGGTAGCGAAGAGTTTTCGCTTTGTCTGAAGCTGGATGTGGATCTCCAATCCGATAACGATCTGATAGGGCGTGTTCATACAGGGGAAGTTAAGGAGAAGGAGAAAAAAAGCGTCATTCACCGATCGGCGAATGACGCTTCATATTATGGAGACGATATCAGCCTACAAATGCATCCACTCTTTCTTGGCTACCAGTTCTTCTTCTGTTTCCTCGTAGTCGGGATCCGGAACGCAACAGTCAACCGGGCAGACAGCCGCACACTGTGGTTCTTCGTGGAAGCCAGTGCACTCCGTGCATTTGTATGGGGTAATGTAATACACCTCGTCCGAAACGGGCTCCTGTTCATCGTCGGCATCTAATACGGTGCCATCACCGAAGTCGAGTTCACCTTTAAGACCCGTACCTTCTGAAAATTTCCAAGGTACTCCGGGCTCATAAATCGCTGTATTGGGGCATTCCGGCTCACATGCACCGCAATTGATACACTCGTCCGTGATGATAATTGCCATAGCTCTGTAATTTAGCTTCAAAATTATAGAAACTCGAAGAGTAAACCATACCTGAATCAGATTGTTTCTAAAGAGAAACCGGTTTTTGAAGGAGAATTCCACATACATGCGCAGAAAGCGCTTTTCCGAATTCCATCCCACACCTATTCCCCTCGCCTCTCTCATACTTTTGACACTTCTTTATTCCTGTGTATTTTTCCGGTTCACCGTAAAATGACTTTGATTCATGAAAAAAATTCTTGCTTCGATCTGGATGGCCCTCCTGCTAATTCCCGCAGCCTCGGCCAAAGAAGGCATGTGGATCCCCCTGCTGCTCGGCACTCTCAATGAAGCCGACATGCAGTCGATGGGACTCAGGCTCACTGCAGAAGATATTTACTCCGCCAACCAAAGCTCCCTCAAGGACGCAATCGTCAAGTTTGGCTCCGGCTGTACCGGCGAGCTGGTTTCTGCCGATGGCCTTCTCTTCACCAATCACCACTGCGGCTACAGCCAGATTCAATCCCATTCCAGCCTGGAAAACGACTACCTCACAGATGGCTTCTGGGCCATGAACCGCTCCGAAGAACTCCCCAATCCTGGCCTCAGTGTGACCTTCATCGTTCGCATTGAGGATGTGAGTGAGCAAGTCCTCGGAGGCCTGGCAGAAGATCTTGATGAAGCTGAACGACAGCGCCTCATCGCACAGCGCATCCAGGAAGTGGGCGACGCCGCTATCGAAGGCACCCACTACGAATACGAAATCAAGCCCTTTTTCTATGGC
>CAZLKP010000045.1:13327-16235 GCA_964560095.1 uncultured Bacteroidia bacterium | reverse complement strand
GGTGGGAGCACCGCCTTCCTCCATCGGGAAATATGGTTTCGACACCGACAACTGGGTCTGGCCCAGGCATACCGGTGATTTCTCTGTCTTTCGGGTTTATACCGCCCCCGACGGGACGCCCACCGAGTACTCAGAAGAGAATGTTCCGCTGAAGCCGAAGCATTTTTTTCCGATTTCCCTCAAAGGCGTGGAAGAAGATGATTTCACGATGGTGTATGGATTTCCGGCCCGCACTCAGCAATACCTTCCCTCCTACGGGGTGGAACTGGTGATGAATGTGATGGATCCGATTCGCATTCAGGCACGAGATGAGCGCCTGCAGGTGATTGATCGGGAAATGGCCGCTTCACCAAAGGTGAAAATTCAATATGCCTCCAAACAAAGCGGCATCTCCAACGGCTGGAAAAAATGGAAGGGAGAAATCCGTGGGTTGGAGCGCGACAATGCCATCGCCAAAAAGGAAGCCCATGAGTCCGAATTCATGCGACTGGTCAACAGCAATCCGGAATGGAAAGCTGCCTATGGTGACATTCTCGCCGAATACAAAGAGCTCTATGCCGACATCCGGCCTCTTCAGGCGGCCATCGAATACTTTGGCGAAACTGGGTATTCTCTGGAGTTTATGCGGGTGGGGCAGCGCCTGCTGGAAGAGATTCGCAACTACCGCGGCGAAGGGGAGGAACACGAAGAACGGATGGAGAAATTCCGCAATTACCTCGATAATTTCTTTAAAAATTATTACCGCCCCATTGACCATGAACTCACCGGCACACTCCTGAGGATGTATCATGATGAAGTACCTGAAACCTATCGCCCAATGATTCTGAGTGAAATCAACACGGAATACAACAGGGATTTTGCTGCCTATTCCGACTGGCTCTTTGAGAGCTCCATGTTCATGCACAAAGAGCAGCTGATGGCGCTGGCCGATGACTTTGATCCGGCGAAGGTGCAGAGCGATCCTGCTTTCCTGCTGATGATGGGCATGTTTCAGGCCTATTCGGCGATGTATCCGCAATATGAAGCTTTGGATTCGCGCATCAAAGCCCTTCACCGCACCTACATGCAGGCACAACGGGAGGTCTTTTCTGACAAGACCTTTTTTCCTGATGCCAATTTCACCCTGCGCGTGAGCTATGGGAAAGCCGAAGGCATGTCGCCCCGCGACGGAGAACACTACAAATACTTCACAACTCTGGATGGCGTGGTGGAAAAATACATTCCCGGAGACCGGGAGTTTGATCTGCCTGCCAGACTGATCGAACTACATGAGGCAAAAGATTATGGGCGCTATGCACAGGAAGATGGCGAATTAAGAGTGGCCTTTCTTGCCTCCAATCACACCTCTGGTGGCAATTCCGGCTCGCCCGTGATTGATGGTGATGGCTATCTGGTCGGAATCAACTTTGACCGGGGCTGGGAAGGCACCATGAGCGACATCAATTACGACATCAATCAGTGCCGCAACATCTCGGTGGATGTGCGCTACGTGCTCTTTATCATCGACAAATTTGCAGGTGCATCCTACCTGCTGGAAGAAATGACCCTGGTCAAATAAGGGCTGGCTTATTACCGCGAAGACGCAAAGTGTAAGGCGCTAAGATCGCCATATGATTTGCTCTTGGCGTACATAGCCCCCCTTTCTGTCTCTGCAGTGTAATGTAGACGCTGAATGAGCCATAATTCTTCTGCCCACACAGACCTCCCAAAATCAGGGAAACAACTTCAGGTCATAGGTGTCCCCTTCGCTGATGAATCCAACCCACATTTCGTCTTCATAGAGCTTAAGAATATCCATGAAGAGGAGGCGGGTTTCTCCGGCGGAGGGGTCATCATATTCCAGGCGGATTTGTTCATCGACACTTGCAATTTCCCAGGTGCCGGTGAGGGTGAAATCAGCCGGGGCTCCGTCCAGCTTGATGGTCCATGAAAAGGTACCTGCCCGGTTGAAACTCAGGTCATACACCTCATACCGATTGGTCTCATCAATGTTGTTACGGAAAATAGATGTTGCTTTCCAGTTATTGGCGACACGCTCCTGTTTAGGGCGGAAGCTGATGGTCGGGCCATCGGGATATTTGCGACAGCCGGTAAACAGCATCGGAACTGCCATCAGCAGCGCCAGCGAGAGGACAAGAGGACGGATCAATTTCATACATTCAGACTTGCTTGTACAAATATAATAAACTGTGAAGGGCGGAGGATTATTTTTTCCTTTGCGATCTATCTTACAACTTTTCCTGCATGAACTCTGCCCTCGACCGTCAGGTATTGAAAAAACTGTATGCCTATTGTGCGTATCAGGATCGCTGTAGGAAAGAAATCGAGGAGAAACTCCACGACCTGGAGGTGGAGGAAGACGAATGGGAATCCTGGCTAGCGCATTTGGAGACGGAGCGATTCTGGGACGAGCAGCGCTTTGTGACCAGTTTTGTACGGGGAAAATTTTACCACAAACACTGGGGGCCGCTCAAAATCCAGCAGGAACTGCGCAAACGGGAGATTCCTGAAGGCATGATTCGCCAGACCATCGACCAGCAGATTCCCCAGGACGCCCTCTACACAGAGCTCGAAAAGCTCATTGAACGCAAGTGGCGAGAATACCGGGAGCGAAACCGCGACAAGCTGATCCGATTCCTCCTCCAGAAAGGCTACAGCTGGTCGGAGTTTCGGGAGTTGCTGCCGGAGTAGGAGCAAATTGCAACTCACTCCTACCACCGCAGGAATTCTTCTTTCAATCGGTGACGCTCTGCGCAGTTTCTGAAGAGTGACATATACCCTAAAGAAAAAAATTTCCCAAGTAAATCAGATGTTTTGCCAATTATGAGGTTTTGAAGATACTGGAAGGAGCACGAGGAATTATAAAGGATTTTGTTTCTCGTGTAGTTTCCTCGCAGGGGATATAAAG
>CAZLKP010000045.1:0-13317 GCA_964560095.1 uncultured Bacteroidia bacterium | reverse complement strand
TGTCATCCTTTGCGGTATTAACATATTTAATCTTATCATTCATAGCCTCAATAGTTCATCAGCCTTTTTCTCCTGCCAAACTCCGGTAAATCTGTAGGGAGAAAAGCGCACAAACATTTCTTCTTTGTACCAATTTAGTTGTCTGGTAAGTTTTACTACTTCTATGTGTTTTTTGTTTTTGTAGGCATAGTCCAACATTTCTGCCTGTGTTGTCCACAAGCTTAGTGTAGCCTGCTGAATTAAAGGCCATTCGCCTACACCAATGGATAAGGCAACGCCATCATAATTGTTGAGGCTGTGGCTTACCTTATTTACTCTTCGCCAAAAAGAAAATAGCTTATTTAATTGAATACTGGCACGCGTCAATACCATAATGGGCTGATTGGCCGATAGACTAGCTGCTTTTTCGAAGGGTTGTTTCCCATCCCAGTAGCCACTATATCCTGCGCAATGCAGGTATACAGAAAATTGCTCTGTGCTCTTATTCTTATATTCATTAAAGAAAAGATGTTCTGCAAAAAAAGAGTTAGCGTATTCTTCCGATTTCCATACAGCCATTAACACATAAGTGCTGAAATTAGGTATTGCACTAAAACCGTTTTTACCGCCTGAGCCCATTAATTTATAAAACGATAAGCCATCCACATGCTTCAATTTTTTAAGTCCAAATTGCATTTGTTTGAAGGCCCACAACTTATTTGAGGTACCGTCCATTTTAAAAAAACTACATGTTGTGACTTGTGTCATTGTTATCAGTGAAAAGTTCTTTTATGTCATTTGGGTTCGTTTTTCAATAATGACAAGCTGAATACCCAGCGGAAGCAGTTTTTCGAAAACAAATAGGGGAGCGCTAAGCACTTTTAGGAATACGAGGGGCCAAAATTCATTTTCCATAGAACTACTCCAATCCACTTGCTTCTCTTCCATCCTACCCAGCCACCAAAGGGTGAAAGCATCCAATGTACCATAGCGAAAGTGACGTATTATATTCCACTTTTTAGCGTCAAAAAGCGTTTGAAAACCTTTCTTGGAAAACAAGGTGATGTGTCTTGGACTGTGCCAACCTTGCCAATATTCTTTCTGATTTTTTGCTGTTATACTCTTGTAATCAGGAACTTCTATGATTAATCTTCCGCCAGGTTTGAGGCAGCGGTAGAGTTTTTGAGCCGTTTCCTTGAGGTGGTAATCGTGTTCCAGGTAATGCCAGAGGGTTATGATATCAAACTTTTCTTCAGGTTCAAAATTTTCCAAAGAGGTTTTGATGAGTGTTAACCCATTGTATGAGTTACCTTTCCAGCCGTGGTCAGAGAAATCTATTCCTGTACACTTTGCGTTTAATTTGGCTTGCACTTGCTTTAAAAAGCTAGGCTTACCACAACCCACATCTAACAAGCGAAAATTACTTTCCATATTCCTTAACGCTCGCTTCACCATCTTTACCCTACGTGAATCAAGCTTTTTCTGGTCATTTTCTACAAAATCTTTGAATTTACCCCAAGCATTTGCTCCACGATAGGGCAGGTAATTTTCAGAATAATAAGTAGAGAGGTTTTCTTCAGCAACTTGATTAGAGAGAAAAATAGAATGGCAATTTGCACACTTTTGGAAGTTATTTTGTTCATTGTTCTGTGTATGCATCATGGCTAGCGTAGATATAAAAGCGCTGTGCTTTGAGCTTCCGCAAACCGTACAAATACTTGATTTTGGATCGTTCATATTTAAGCCACAAGATTCTACTCTCATCCAGTTAAAAAAACTTACATGTGCTTTTTACTTGTTCGATGCTTTTCATGAATTAAAACTGATTTTTAACTCTCCCTAAAACGAAATTGTTTAAGGAGCAGAAAAACTAACCTATTAACTAAAACCTGTTAAATTATATACATCCTTAATGAGAATGGAAAATTGAATGTGGTTGCCAACATTCTCCTGTCTTTTATCGGAATTAGGGGCCTTTTGGAAAATCCGACTGTTCAACCTTTTCCCAAACGCCAACCTCGCCCAAACCCGAGTAGAGAGACATCTTGCTATCACGACCTGGCTTGCTGAAGACGATTTTTCAGGACCAACTGCCTATATCCAAGCAAGGGGTAATGATTGAAATGAGGAAGCTGGTTAAATCGTTGGTTGGTTTAACATTTTTCATTTACTTGGGTTGGATTAGCCAATTAGGTTTACTTTCCCATTTGCGGTAAAGACGGCCATGCTTTTACCCACCCATAAAAATACCATGTTGAAAAGCAATCCCCGAATCTCTGTATTGATGGCAGTGTACAATACAGATTTTGATTTGGTCAAGCGTGCAATTGACTCAGTACTCAAACAGGATTTCCTGGATTTTGAGTTAATTGTGATCGATGACGGCAGTGAGAATGATCCCGATAATTTCCTGCTGAATTACATTAAAAAATACGAGCAGCGTATTGTTTACATGCGCCACACGAATTGCGGCCAATCACAATCCATCAATCGGGGTGTGCTCAATAGCAAGGGTGAGTTCATTACAATCCTTGACGCTGATGATGAATACAAGCCAAATCATTTAAGGGAATGTTTAGAAAAAATGAAACAATTTGATCTCATTGCGTCCATTACTGAGACAGTTGTGGATGATGATGCCGATTATTATGTGCCCGATAAAAATGACCTAAGCAAACTGATTCACGTGGATAATTGTGTTTTATTTGCTACCCTGTTTGGGAAAAAAGAGATTTTTAACTCTCTGAAATTTGACAACGTATATGCTGCCGATGCGCAATTTTTTGAAAGAGCCGCTCAAAAATATCACGTCAAAAAAGTGGATTTGCGGACATATATTTATTATCGGAACATACCAAACAGCATTTGTGCTACAACCAAAAGAAAGCAAATAGCAGATTATGACTGATCTGATTAAGAGATGGGTAAACATTTCATTCTAGGTTCGCATATCACCGGCGTATACGATGTCAATCGAAGAACCATATTGCCTGATAATGATTTTTCTTTAGTAGCCGAATGGGTGAATTCTATTGCAAGAGTAGGGTTGCAAGGTATTCTTTTTCACAATAATTTTTCTTCCGAAACATGTCAGAAGCATCAAACTGAACACTTGCAATTCATTGAAATTAAGCAAGACAGGCGATTCAAGCCCAATGTATATCGCTACTTCGTTTACAGGGATTTTCTGCGGACCCATGCGAATGAGATAGAAGGGCTTTTTGTAACAGATGTGTCAGATGTCGTTGTTATAAACAATCCTTTTGAGCAAGCGCTTTTCAAAAAGCAGCCACATTCGCTTTTTTGCGGCGACGAACCCAAGTCCCTCAACAACACCTGGATGAGGGAACACGGAACACACTTGCGTAAGAAGATAGCCGATTATTCAAAGTATGAGGCGCAATTCAAGTCCGAAACGCTGCTTAATTGTGGCATTATCGGCGGCCATATTGGTGTGATGCAGCCATTTATTGAGCAGCTTAGTTCGCTGCACGAACACTACAACTATGACAACCAAAGCGCATACACTGGTGACATGGGTGCCTTCAATTATATAGCGCGTACCCGATTCAATCAAGCGATTGTACATGGTCCGCCTGTCAATACCGAGTTTAAGGCATACCAGACAGACAGAGTGGACTGTTGGTTTCGGCACAAATAAATTTTTTATAAAATACTTTCGGCTGTGAGGCAGGACATGAGCATCCCATGCTCTCCCAGATATTCTCGTATTTTCGCGAGAATCCTCGATTTCCGACCTATGGTTTTTGTTCCAATTCTTTTGGGAGTGATCCTCCTCGTGCTCTTGGTCACGGTGGTCAAACTTGACACCTTCATCTCCTTTATGCTGGTCTGCCTGTTTGTCGGCGTGGCCAGCGATCTCTCTGTCGCAGAATCCATTGCTGCCATTCAAACCGGAATCGGTGACACGCTGGGGTCCCTGGTCATCATCCTCGGTTTCGGGGCCATGCTGGGAAAAATAGTCGCAGACTCAGGCGGGGCCAGACAGATCACCGACGCCCTTGTGAAGCGCTTTGGCCTGAAAAACATCCAGTGGGCCCTGATGATCACAGGCTTCATTGTAGGGATTCCCATGTTTTACAGCGTGGGCTTTGTCATTCTGGTCCCCTTGGCGATCGCCATCGCACACCAAACAGGCCTTTCTCTGGTATATATAGGGCTCCCAATGCTAGCCTCCCTGTCCGTCACCCATGGCTTCCTGCCGCCCCATCCTGCCCCAACAGCCATCGCTGAGATGTACAAAGCAGATGTTGGACTCACCCTGCTGTATGGAATGATTGTGGGTATCCCGGCCATCATCTCCGCAAAATATCTCCTCGGGCCAACCATGTCCCGTATGAAGCCTGTCCTGCTCAAGGAGTTTGTGCCAACAGAACAAAACGAATACAAAATTCCCCCTTTCTGGATCTGCCTGCTGGTAGCCCTGTTTCCGGTCATCCTCATTAGTGGTGCCGCAGCACTCGGCGCCCTGCTAGGCGAGCATCCGGTTCTGGACGCCATCGGGAATCCAGCCATGGCCATGCTCCTCTCTGTCCTCGCTGCCATATACTATCTGGGGATCCGAACGGGCAGAAGCATGAAGGATGTATCAAAAATGCTCTCTGGATCTGTTGCCGGAATTGCCGGGATTCTGCTCATTATCGGCGGGGCCGGAGCTTTCAAACAAATCATGATTGCCACAGAAGTCAGCGACCAAATAGGCGCTGCGCTTGGAACACTAGACCTTTCTCCCCTGCTGATGGCATGGATCATTGCCGCCCTGATCCGGGTGAGTGTCGGATCGGCTACCGTCGCTGGCTTAACAGCCGCCGGTATTATCATGCCTATTACAGCCGTTTCAGATATTTCGCCGGAGCTTTTGGTGCTGGCGACCGGGGCAGGTAGCATCACCTTTTCCCACATCAACGATAGTGGCTTCTGGTTGTATAAAGAGTACTTTAATCTTTCCGTCAAAGAAACCCTGATGTCCTGGACCCTCATGGAAACGGTCGTTTCCATTGTTGGTCTGTTGGGTACCTTACTCCTCGACCAATTCATCTAACCAAATGACGCTCTCCCAACGTATCGCCGAGCTCGGTCTTGAGCTTCCGCCTCCACCGCCACCTGGCGGCGTGTATCATCCTGTCCTCCAAATCGGCAACATGCTATACCTCTCCGGTCAGGGACCCAGCCGACATGACGGTTCTCTCATCACGGGAAAACTGGGAACGGACCTGGATATGCAGGAAGGTTATGCCGCAGCCCGACAGGTCGGCCTGACGATGCTGTCCACCATTCAGGCGCACTTTGACCTGGATCGCATTCACCAGCTGGTCAAAACCCTGGGCATGGTAAACAGTGCGCCGAACTTTCAGCAGCAACCCCAGGTGATCAATGGATTTAGTGAGCTCTGGACGAAATTGCTGGGAGAAACCCGGGGCAGAGGGGCCAGATCAGCTGTAGGGATGATTCTCCCAGGTAATATCGCGGTAGAAGTGGAAGCCATTTTTGAACTGAAAGACGAATGAAAGACTGGTTCAGATTTGAAGGTTCAGATAAGATCATCAGTCCTGCGCTGATCTTTTACCCTGATCGAATCGCAGCAAATATCCGGCAGATGCTTCGGATTGCGGGAACCCCTGATCGCTTACGGCCCCATGTCAAGACCTACAAGTGCAAGCCCATCGTGCAGATGCAGATGGATGCCGGGATTCAGGCATTCAAGTGCGCCACCCTGCGGGAAGCTCAAATGCTGGCAGAGGCACAGGTCCCGGATGTCCTCATCGCCTATCCGCTCCTGGGCGCTGCCTGCAAAAAATTCGTGGAGCTCCGCAAAGCCTTCCCCAACACCACCTTTTCCTGTCTCATTGATCACCCTACACAGATCAGACAGTGGAACGCCTTTCCAAATGAAAGGATTCGGGTCTTTGTGGATCTGAATGTTGGGATGAATCGCACCGGCATTTCTCCCCGGGACCTACCAGAAATGTACGACCAGATCAGCGACAACCTGCAACTAATCGGTTGGCACATGTACGATGGCCACATCCGCGATAAAGATCCCAAACAACGAATAGCCTCTGTGGAAAAAGCCTTCAGCTTTTTACCCGAAATGCTTGCCCAACTGGATCCGAACAGAGACCTGGAACTGGTCTTAGGAGGAAGCATCAGCTTTGCAGTACATGCCAGATATCCTGCGCGAATTCTTTCTCCCGGAACGACGCTGCTCTGGGACTGGGGCTATGGCAGTCAGTTTGAAGAGCTTCCCTTTGAACACGCTGCCATTCTACTCACCCGGGTGATCAGCAGGCCCGGCCCGGATCTGCTTTGTCTCGATCTCGGCCACAAAGCCGTAGGATCCGAGATGTCAGTGAATCCGGCCTATTTCCCTCAGTTTCCCCATGTTCAGATTAGGGTTCACAGCGAAGAGCATCTGGTGATTGAGAGCAAGCAGGCGGCTTCATTCAACGTTGGGGCCGAAGTATGGGCTATTCCTTGGCATATTTGCCCCACGGTAGCCCTGCATCAGGAAGCCCAAATCGTGCAGGATCACACCTGGCAAGGCAGCTGGCCCATAGAAGCCAGAAGCCGACTCTATGCCTAATCACCCGCTATTCTTTCCGTTTGTCTCCTCTAATCCTTCACGATGAACACCAGCACCGATCGCCCTCTGTTTTTCGATGCCCACCTGGACCTGGCCATGAATGCACTGGAATGGAACAGAGATCTACGCTGGTCCATCGAAAAAATCCGGGAGCAGGAAGCAGGGCTGACGGATAAGCCAGATCGGGGAAATGCAACCGTTTCTTTTTCCGCGCTGCGGGAAGGTAACGTCGGTCTGGTTGTCGGCACGCAGATTGGTCGATACTCAGAAGCTAGGACCCTCCTGCCAGGTGCCAGTTGGAACTCACCGGAACAGGCCTGGGCCCAGACACAGGGACAACTCGCCTGGTATCAGGTAATGGAAGCCACTGGTCATCTCCGCCAACTCACCGATTTGGACAACCTTGAGCAGCATCTACGGAATTGGGAGCTTGATCCTGTGAACAGCCCAATTGGGATGATCAGGAGCCTGGAAGGGGCCGATTCTCTCTTGTCGATGAAGGAACTGGAAAAAGCCTATACTGATGGTCTGCGGGCCATTGGGCCGGCCCATTATGGTCCCGGTGTTTACGCGCAAGGAACAGATGCCACCGGTGGCATGGGAGCCAAAGGTAAAGAACTTCTCACCCAAATGGAGCGGCTCAACATCATCCTAGATGCCAGTCATCTGTGTGACGAAAGCTTTTGGGAAGCCCTGGATCACTTCCACGGCCCGGTCTGGGCCAGCCACAACAACTGCAGGGCTTTGGTCAACCACAATCGCCAGTTTTCAGACGAGCAGATCAAGGCCCTGATTGAGCGGGGGGCCGTCATCGGCTTGGCCTTTGACGCCTGGATGCTCGTGCCGGGCTGGGTGCGTGGCACCTCCACGCCGCTATCCACAGGCGTGAGTCTCGACAACGTCCTGGATCACCTGGACCATATCTGCCAGATCGCTGGGAATGCCCGGCATGTCGGACTGGGAACGGACCTGGATGGTGCCTTCGGCACAGAGCAGTGCCCAATGGAGATTGACACCATCGCAGACCTGCAAAAAATAACCGCCTTGCTGCATAAACGCGGGTATTCAGCAGGGGATATCCAAGGAATCTGCTCGGGGAATTTTCTTGGCTTTTTGCGAAAGCATTGGAGGAAATGACCCGGAAGTAAGGATGGCTGGAAAAACCGTCCGATTCTTCCGGTCGGTTGAGGATGCCAAAGGAAAAACACAAGCCTGTCAATAGGCCTGAATCTATGTCATCCGAAATCACATTCTGCATCATTTTTGCCTGTAATCTCTGTCTAACAAGGTTTATTTTCAATTATCCGTCTTCCCTTCCCACACTCTCAACTCCTCACTCCATGTCTCATCCTCTCTCCATCGGTACCCGCGTTCGCCATCCGCAGTATGGTGATGGCATCATCCTTGACAACAGCAAATCCTTCTACAACATCGCCTTTCCCAATGTGGGAGAAAAAGCCATCGGGCGAGATTTCGAAGAGCTCGAAATCATTGAGTTGGCCCCGATTCCCGAAGAACGCCTCTCCATCGGAGATGTGGAAAAAATGATGGTGGACATTCTCCGCAAATGGACGGACGCAGGCGAAACCATACCCCTGGGTAAAAAATGGCAGGGCGGCACCATGCTCCTTCAACCCGCCAACCCCGACTTAAAGCCCAAAGAGATTCCGATTGAAGCCTTTTTCCATAAGATCGTCATGGTCCGTGACCGCCTGCGCGTCATGGAGCAACAGATCAACAAACAGAAAGGCATTTCCGAAGAAGAAAAAGTCAACCTCCAGCAATACATCACCCGCATTTACGGCAGCCTCACTTCTTTCAACATTCTCTTCGCCAGCCTAGAAGATAGTTTCAAAGGGGACGGAAAATAAGACAGCCTATGGCCTCCGATACTTATCTGGTGCCTCAGCCTCGGGCTTGAGTTCAAGATTCCGCTCTTCAACGAGATGCAGCGGTTCTTTCACGGCCCGCCCTAGCTGCGGGTCGCGGACCTCCAGCACATCTTTAGGGGGAGGGATCACTTAGATATCTGGGACAATTCCTACCCCTTTATATTGCCCATTCGCCATTTCGTTGAGAGGCCGCCACAGGGGCTAGCCGGGCTGCAGCGTTGCTCGCTGTGGGTGCGACTGTAGGTAAGCCAGGCGGTTTGTCTTCTTTACCGACCCAGATGAATTGCCAATTGAGTTATATGAGCGCCAGGGGGCAAGCCGGTGAGGGGGCCCTAACCTGAGAGAGACCAATAGCCCGGGACAGGCACTATGTCTCCGAGGATGGCATGGAGATGCCATCTGCATTGTATTGAATGTTGACGATTCTCAGCTTCAGCCAGGTCCATGACTGATGATCCAGCTGCCAACTGGCCTCGCACTCTGTCGGGATCCTGATGCCGTTACGTTCTGCCGTTTTGGTTGCGATAACCGTCCACTCGGAAGGTTCATCTTCTTCCACTCCCTGATAGCGCATGGCAACAAATTTTTGGAAAGTGTCTTGTTCGTCAAAGTGAAAGATTCCCGAGCCAGTTATCCCATTCAGCTCCATGGTGGCTTTGGCAGAACGGTCGTCGATCTCCTCCCACTGAATGAACGGGCTTAACGATGCCGAGGGGAACCATACAATTTCAGCCAGATACCTCTGTAGGGTTGCCTGATCAATTTTGCTGTTTTTCCTGGCATTGGCTACCGGAATAACTGAAAGGAGTCGGATTTGCATCTCCCCCTGGCCATCTACATACTTATCTCTGCCCCTGATGCTTAACAAGGAATTCAGGCTGGTGTTAATTGTCCAGTTGAACGCTGGCGGCTGCACCGTAAAATATTGTTCTGCAGTTCCATTTTTCCACTGTTTTTGTTCCGGATTCATCCTGAGCGATAGTTCCTGAGACAAATAAACAGTTGATACCCTGGGCGTTCCCACCACCCCGCTGTTGATCAGCCACCGCTGGACCACTGGAGGCACATTTATAATGTCTGCCTTGGTGATAGGAGCCAGGTCCATAGGTGCTGCGTTTTCCAGCAATATCTGTCTCTCCTGTTCGATCATTTTTGTAAAGCGATAATCGGAGAAGGCAACCACAGTTGCGAGGAGAATCAACAGGTTCGCAATGGTTCCGAACTTGGCGTCAGACCAATAGCCAACAATCAACACCTGGGAAACAATCAGAGCTGCCAGGCCAGCTATCCACCAGGCATCGCTTTGCAAAAGGATCAGGACCATTGTCGTGACGAACAGCAGGAAGGCCAGGAGCCAGAACAGCCCTGCGGTTTTGGAGATGGGTGCCTGCATGGCGGTAAATGCTGAAAGCCCGAATGCTTTCAGAAACCCGAACAAGTGAATCAGTCCGTGGATGCCAATGACAAAGATCAAAGCGATTCGCATAGCCTTAAGTTCATGAAGGGAATACCTGCCTCTCCGGCAGCCGCCTCGTGCTGCCCTCCGCGCTGAGTGAAGTTAACCAAAATCCTCCCGAGACGCCGAAGTCAGAAGGGATGACTTTCTTCCACTTCGCCCGTCAATCTGGCCTAATAGAGGTCCTGCTGATCGACCCACCACAGGAGATTGATCCTGGAGATCAATTGTTTTCAGGAAATATCACGGATTAATCAGGAATTTGACGTATTTAATTACCAACAATTACATTATGAGATTCTTTACTTTTTTCCTTTTCCTTTCTGCTGCTGGGGTAGCCTACACGCAAAGTTTGCCGATCGATTTTGAACAAGCCGTCACTACGTCGGATTTTGTTGACTTTTCTGGAGGAACTGCCACAGTCATTGACAATCCACAATCCAGTGGCATCAATACAAGTGCTAAAGTCGCTCAAATCATCCGAAACGGAGGAGAAGTCTGGGCAGGCAGTAAAATCATTCTGGATGACAACCTGGACTTCACGACCCAGAATGCCCTTCGCATGAAAGTGTATACCAGCGCTCCGGTCGGAACGACGATTAAATTCAAACTGGAAGGGGCTGGTGAAACAGATAGAGACGTTCAAACGACAGTTTCTGGTGAATGGGAGGTCTTGACCTGGGATTTTACCGCAGAACCAGCCGATTTTAATACCCTCGTGTTTATGTTTGACTTTGGGAATGTGGGAGATAGTTCTTCGACTTCTACCTTCCTTTTCGATGACGTGGAGCAATTTTTCGCAGGCTTCCAACTAGATTTGCCCGTAGACTTCGAGGGCACCGATGTGAATTATACGATGACTGATTTTGGCGGAAATGAGTCCTCCCTGGTGGCAGATCCGGAAGATGCCAGCAATCTGGTCATCAAAGTCATCAAAACAAACCAGGCAGCGGCCTGGGCCGGGACCACCATCGGTACGCCGGCGGGTTTTGCGACGAACATTCCCCTGAGCCTTACAGAGTCAAAAATGTCGGTGAAGGTCTGGTCTCCTGATGCTGGCATCCCTGTCCGTTTGAAAGTGGAAAATTCAAATGACGCTACCCAAACCTGTGAAACCCAGGTCAATACCACCCTGGCGGGCGCCTGGGAAGTGTTGACCTTCGACTTTGCGAATGAGGCCCCCGGAACCGCCGCGTTAAGCTTCGGTTTGTCCAACGGCTGGACCTACAACATGGCGTCTATTTTTTTCAATTTTGATACGGATGGGACGACAGCCGGCGAAAAAACCTACTATTTCGATGATGTGGTTTTTGGAACCTCCGCGCTGAGCATTCACCTCCCCGAAGAATTGGGGGTGCGCGTATTTCCAAATCCTTCCACGAGTCATTGGACCATTACCTCGGCCCGGGAAAATCTGACCTCCGTGCAGCTGTTCGATCTGCAGGGCAGACAAATTGCTCGCCTCATGCCTCATGCCCTGACGACCAGGATTGAAAGCGCGACCCTGGCCGATGGCCTGTATGTGTGTAGGATTTCCACCCGTTCTGGGTCAGCTGTGGTCAGGCTCAGTAAGCATTGAGCTTCGCGAAGCAAGACTTCGCTCAAAAGCCCCCCCTGTGCGGATGACCGCAGCGATGGCGAGGGGTTGGGGGGAAAGAGAAGTCAGAAGCCAGAGGTCAGAAACCAGACCGTCCGCCTGAGGCGGGCTGCGAGAGCCGAGAAGCAGGACTGGAGAAAGTCCTGTGTCGAGTGTCTCAAGTCAAATTACCCCTATGCTCTATCCCAACATTTCGCCTCTCAACATTAGGCAGCTGTTAATTCTTTCGCAATCATCTCCGCCTGTCTGAGAACCGTTTCGGTAGCCAGCTTCTGCATGTCTGGTGGATAGCCGTATTGTCGCAGGGTCCGCTTGATGATCACCTTTAGCTTGGCGCGTACGCTTTCCTTGATGGTCCAATCGATGGATGCATTCTTCTTGACACGTTCTGTCAAAATCACAGCCAGTTCTCTCAGCTTGTCTTGCTGCATGAGTTGTTTGGCCGAGTCGTTACTAGCAACTGCGGTGTAAAAAGCATACTCAAAGTCAGTAAGCCCCAATTTTTGGGCTTCACTGTCCATGTTCACAATTTCCTTGCTCAACTTGATGAGCTCGTCCATCACTTCCGCAGCCGTCAAAATCTTGTTGTGGTATTTCTTAATGGAGTTCTCCAACATCTCTTTGAGCGACTTACTCTTGACCAAGTTCTTTTTAGAACGTGCTTTTATCTCATCATTGAGCAGCTTTTTCATCACTTCCAGCGCAACGTTTTTGTGCTCCATCCCTTTCAGCTCGATCAAAAAGTCTTCCGATAGAATGGAAATATCTGGTTTCTTGATCCCCGCAGCATCGAATACATCGATAACCTGTTCCGATACCAAAGCCTGGTCGATCACCTGCCGGATGGTGGTTTCCATTTCCTCGTTTGTGCGCCCTGCACCCGTACTGTCAAATTTTGCTAGCCTTGCCTTAACCGCCTGAAAGAATGATACCTCCTCCTTCACGTCCATCGCCTGCTCGTGTGGGATAGCAATGGCAAAAGCTTTGGACAAAGCAGTCACTTCATTGATGTATCGTTTTTTGCCATCCTTCAGACCCAGAATATGCTCCTCCGCCGCTAGAATCAGCGACAGTTTTTGGCTGGTATCAGCTTCAAAAAAGTCCTCATACGGGAACCCTGCGTACATCTGAGACACCACTTCCAGCTTCTCCAGCATCAACTCCACCGCCTGAGCCTGGGCAATGGTTGGGTCGCCTTTTCCACCTGCATCTGAATAGAACGAAAGCGCTTTTTTCAAATCAGAAGCAATCCCCAAGTAATCGACTACCAATCCACCAGGCTTGTCTTTGTACACACGGTTGACCCGGGCAATGGCCTGCATCAGGTTGTGCCCCTTCATCGGTTTGTCGATGTAGAGGGTGTGCATGCTCGGCACATCAAAACCGGTGAGCCACATATCCCGCACGATGACCAGTTTCAGCTCATCTTCGGGATCTCTCATTCGATCGGCCAGGGTTCTGCGTTGCTGCTTGGTCGTGTGGTGTTTGGCAATCTTCGGGCCATCTGATGATGATGAGGTCATCACCACCTTGATCACGCCCTTGTCGAGATCGTCGGAGTGCCATTCCGGCCTGATGCGAATGATCGCTCCATACAATTCTGCCGCAATCCTACGCGACATCGCCACAATCATGCCTTTGCCCTCAAAGACCTCCTGTCTCTGCTCAAAATGCAAAATGATGTCGTTGGCAACTACATTCATGCGGTTTTCGCTACCAACTAGCGCTTCCAGCTGCGTCCACTTGGCTTTCGCTTTTTGGGTTTCAGTCAGATCGTCTTGATCCAATT